>DATGVB010000230.1:0-5382 GCA_035300805.1 Tetragenococcus sp.
AGTGATGAACGCGGTGGTTTTAGATGAAGTGGCAAAGACGGATTTATTTGCACGTGAATTGAATCATTTTGCCTCTGAACTACCTCAAAGAATTTTGGACAAGCACTATTTGCGCAAACATGGCAAAGATGCTTATTATGGTCAAAAATAATAATTAAAATAAAAGGAGATTTGTTATTATGCTAGAAATTGGGAAAAAAGAATTTTGGTTTGTTGTCGGTTCACAACATTTATATGGACAAGAAGCATTAGAGTCGGTTAAAGCAGATGCTCAGGCAATCGTAGATGGTTTAAACCAAAGCGGTAAAATGTCATATCCGATCGTATTAAAAGAACTGGCTGTTACGGCTGACACCATCACTAAAATTATGAAAGAAGTGAATTATCGCGATGAAGTAGCTGGCGTGATCACTTGGATGCACACCTTTTCACCGGCAAAAATGTGGATTCGCGGCACAAAATTATTACAAAAACCTTTGCTTCATCTGGCAACTCAATTCAATAAGAACATCCCTTGGGATACGATTGATATGGACTTTATGAACTTGAATCAATCGGCTCATGGAGACCGTGAATATGGATTTATTAATGCCCGACTGAAAAAAAATAATAAGGTTGTTGTGGGACACTGGGAAGATGCAGCTATTCAAAAACAGCTGGCTCAATGGATGGATGTAGCGGTTGCTTATGAAGAAGGCTTTAATATCAAAGTAGCTCGTTTAGGCGACAATATGCGAAATGTAGCCGTTACTGAGGGGGATAAAGTAGAAGCCCAAATTCAGTTTGGCTGGACAGTTGATTATTTTGGGATTGGTGATTTAGTCCAATATATTGATGCTGTTACAGAAAATGAAGTGAACGAATTATTTGCTGAATATGAAAAACTTTATGATTTTGACTATGGCGATTATGATAAGAAGATTTGGGAAGAACATGTTAAAGTACAAGCTAGACAAGAAATCGGTCTGCGTCGTTTCTTAGAAGCGGGTAACTACACAGCTTTTTCAACCAACTTTGAAGATTTGTATGGTATGCAGCAACTACCTGGTTTAGCAGTACAACGCTTAAATGCAGAAGGTTATGGTTTTGCCGGTGAGGGCGACTGGAAGACAGCTGCCATCGATCGTTTATTAAAAGTAATGGCTAAAAATAAAAATACTGGTTTCATGGAAGACTACACTTATGAATTTGCAGACGGTAAAGAAGCGATACTAGAGTCACATATGATGGAAGTTGATCCGACCCTTGCACTTAATAAACCTAAGGTCGTTGTTTCACCGTTGTCAATGGGTGATCGTGAAGATCCGGCTCGTTTGGTATTTGACGGTAAAGCTGGTGAAGGTGTAGTTGTCAGCATGGCTGATTTTGGTGATAAGTATAAATTATTAGTCAATGAAGTTGATGCTTTCACTCCAGCAGAATTAGCGCCTAAGTTACCTGTAGCTCGAGTGATGTGGACTCCTAAACCTGATTTTTATACTGGCATAAAAAGCTGGATCGAAGCTGGTGGGGGTCACCATACTGTAGTTTCATTGAATTTAACTTCTGATCAGATTGAAACATGGGCGAAGCTGGTTGATTTAGAAGTTGTTACCATTAAATAATTAATAAAAAAGTAATCGCTAAATTTTTTAGCGATTACTTTTTTTAAAGAGGTGCATGTTCGCGGCGATATTGCTTGGGAGAAATGCCTTCTTTTTTCTTGAATAAATAGCTGAAGTAATTTGGATCGTTATAACCAATATCTAAAGCAATATCTGCTAATTTTTGATTGTTTTCGACTAACAGCTTTTTAGCCAGACCAATTCTTTTTCCGGTGATATATTCAACAAAAGTTTTACCTAGAGACTGAGAAAAAATCGTACTGAAATGAGAAGGACTTAACTCGAGTTCTTCGCTGACTAAATTCAAGGAAATGTCTGGATCAGTAAAGTTTTCGTCAATGAAAGCCAGTGAATGATTTATCACGCTCTGGTATTTGGCCATTGCCGGATTGACCTTGGTTTCAATCAAAGTATCAATCAAATAGCGGATCGTCTTTTCATACTTTTGATAATCAGAGGCTGTTTCGATGGTTCTTTCAATTTGTTCATTTTTATTGACTGTAATCGTCTGTCGCTTATTATACAGGTTTTGTAACTCGGTTAAAATAAAGAAGCGAACCATTTTTGTGCGTTCAAAGTCATCGTAATCAATTAACAATTTTTGGATAAAGTCTTCTTTACTTTGCGTGTCTAGTTCAGAAATTTCTTTGGCAAGGTCCATTTTGAAAGGATGGGTGGGGGAAAGTTCGCCTTCTTTCATATTGTCTTCAAAGCTGATGACTTTTTCAGTACGATAAAGTCCATAAGTTCCCAGCAGATTTTTTGCCTTTTCAAAAGATTGTGGGAGCTCACTGATTCTTTTTACCACAGGTCCCAAGGCAACAACGATGTTATCTTGCTCATTTTGCTCTAGTTCATGGATCAGCGTATGAGCGACCTGATAACCTTTTTCTAAAGTCAGCTCTTGCTGATTATTGAAAATCAGTATCTTAATAAAATGCGATGAAACACTGGAAAAAATCAGTTCCTCATCTTGAGCGAAAAGGAAATTTAAGTATTCGCTGAAATGGGCATAGTCCTCAAAGTTATTTCTTTGCTGGTTACTGGCTAATAAGACAAGATAATGTTTGCCGATCATTGAACGCTTAAAACTTTCCGCTTCAACAGCTACTTGTTGTACGGATAATTTTCCTTCAAATAATCCATTTAGAAAATGATTTTTTCTAATTTCATTGGCTAAGAGAGTCGAGTTCTGATTGGGATCACTTAATTGTCGTTGTTCATCCAAAATGCTGATTACTTTTTCCAGGGTCGTAGCCAGATCCTGTTTTTTAATTGGTTTAAGTAAATATTCATCCGCCTGGACCTGAATGGCTGCTTTAGCGTATTCAAAATCATCATAGCCACTGATAAAAATAATCCGGATCCAAGGAAAAGTTTTTCTGATCTCTTTGGTTAGAGCTAATCCGTCCATAAAAGGCATGCGAATGTCCGTTAAGATAATATCCGGCTGCAGATCCAGAATATCAGATAAAGCCATTTCACCATCTGAGGCTTCACCGGCAAAAGAGATCGGATAATCTTGGCTAAGCTCTAATATGGATTTGCGTAAGCTTTCTCTGATCAGATGTTCATCTTCTACAATAAAAACACTATACATAATGGTCTGGCTCCTTTTGTCTAGGTACTGTTAAAGTAACGACTGTTCCTTTACGATATTGACTTTCAATGTTAATGCTGGCTTTTTTGCCATAATATAGCTGCAGTCTTTTATTTACGTTGTATAAGCCATAGCCGTCATGTGATTGACTATGGATCCCTTTTTTTAACTGCTCTTTAACTTCTTTAAGCTGATCATTTTTCATACCGATCCCGTTGTCTTTAACGACGAAAATCAGATTTTTTTCATCTTTTGTTGCTGTTACCTCAATAACTCCGACGCGACGGATAAATTTAGTTCCATGATAGACAGCATTTTCGACAATGGGCTGTAAGATCATTTTTAAGATAGGGTAGGCTTTCAGTTCTTCTGGTAAATTGACAGAGAAGGTCAGTGTCTTACCATATCTGATTTGTAAAATTGTCAAGTAGTCTTTGATATGCTGGATCTCAGTTTCTACAGATATCCAGTCTTTGCCTTTACTTAGTGAAATACGGAAGAAGTCCGATAAGGCGTAAGTCATTTCTTGTGCTTGTGCATAGTTTTTTTGATCGATCAGAGAAATGATCGCATCCAGACTATTGTAAATAAAATGAGGGGTGATCTGCGCTTGTAGGACCCGAACTTCGCTTTGAGCTAAATAGTGTTGTTTCAGTGTATTTTCTTCAATCAGATCTTCTAAATCTTTGGCCATTTTGTTCATATTAGTCGTTAAAGCCATTAATTCAGGTGTATCTGGCGGCGTTAGACGGCAATTGAAATTTCCTTTTGATAAAGCCTTGGCCATGGTTACGAGTTCACTGATAGGTTCTTGGACTTTCTTCGTTAACAAATGTTGAGTTCGCCGGGTAGAAAAGATAATAAAAAACACTACTATTACCTGGAAAAAACTTAAGATGATCAAGGAACGGGTTAAATCCGTATTTTTTTGATTAGCTAATTCGATTTCGATGCGGACGAAATCCTGTAAAATATCAGATAACAAGCTGACGGTGGAATCGACTTGTTTCATGATCGTTTTATTTTTATCAAAAGCGTCATCTGAAGTATTGTTGCCGATAATCTCTTTTTGCAGACTTTCTAAAGTCGCAACATTTTTAAGAGCTACATTTAAAATTCCTTTTTCGCCATTGGTGGTGGTGTTATTTTTAATTTTATTGATTTTTTCACGCAGGTCGACCGTGATGATATCTTCATCAGTTTCTTGGCCGGTAACCAGATTCCAAAAACCTTCTAAAGTATTTTCATCTACTTCTTCAGATATTTCATTAGCTAACTGAACGTTCCTAATAGTATGCTGGTAAGCAAAAATCTGTCGCATATACAAAAAGCTGCTAAATAATAAAGGGATGATGGCAAGGATCATCATGAATTTATTGGTTTGTAAAAACAGTTCCTTGATGGTTAGTTTTTCTTTTTTCATGGAATACTCCTAATAATTTCTGGTCGGGATACTTGAGAGATTGTTTTCGGAAAAGACCGTTTCAGACATATAGATTTCTTTGGGTAAAGTATAATTTTTTTCTTTAGCAAAGTATTTATCCAGCGCATTTGCGACAAACCAGCCAGCATCAGGATTATTTTCTACGACACAATTTATATTGCCTTTTTTCAGTTGCTCGATTGCTTCTTCTTGACCGTCAATTGTGACGATCACTAAATCTTTTCCCGGGATAATGCTGGTGTTTTTTAAAGCTTCCAGAGCGCCTAGAGTCATCTCGTCATTATGGCTGTAGAGCACGTCAATATCAGAGATATCTTTTTCTTTGATATACTTTTGTATCTCTTCTTTGCCTTTGGCCCGGATGAAGTCTCCTGTGAGTTCATCAGCAATTTTGATACGCTTATCCTGTGCGATGGTTTCTTTAAATCCTTCTGCTCTAGAACTGCTGACGGAAGTGTTTTCAAGTCCTTTAAGTTCTAGGACATTAATTTGTTTTTGTTTCTTATCGGCAAAGTAATTTTTGACAAAAAGGCCGGCCCTGTTGCCCTGGGCCTTAAAGTTGGGCCCGATGTGGGTCACAAATAAATCGGTATCACTGACATTGATATGGCGGTCGACAACAAAGACAGGGATTTTGGCCTTTTTGGCTTCTTGCAGAACTGTCTGCCAGCCATCTTCTTTTAAAGGACTGAGAATAATGGCATCTACCTTGTAGGCAATAAAGGTCCGGATAT
>DATGVB010000231.1:0-3023 GCA_035300805.1 Tetragenococcus sp.
GATTGGCATAGTCGGATCTAAAGAGGTCATCGGATCCTGGAAAATCATGGCAATTTCTTTACCGCGAATTCTCTGCATCTCTTTTTCGCTGCATTTCAAGATATCTTTGCCGTTAAATAAAATTTCGCCATTTTCTACAATTGCATTATTAGCCAATAGGCCCATAATACTACGGGTAGTTACCGACTTACCACTACCTGATTCACCTACGATTGCTAAAGTCTCACCTTCATATAGGCCAAAACTGACATCACGGATTGCCTGAACTTTACCAGCAAAAGTAGCGAAAGAAATTTCTAAATTCTTTACTTCTAAAACTTTTTTCATAAAAATTCACTACTCCTTCATCTTAGGATCAAATGCATCCCGCAAGCCATCAGCCAATAAATTAAAACCAATCATGATCAATGACAGCACAATCGCTGGTATGGTCATTTGATAAGGTAAGAACATAAAGGTCTTATATCCGTCATTTAACATCATCCCCAGTGAAGCTTGGGGTGGTTTCATACCTAAGCCGATAAAGCTTAAGAAAGCTTCAAAAAAGATGGCTGAAGGAATACTAAACATCATTTGAACAATGATCACACTAGAAATATTGGGCAAAATATGTTTAAAGGCGATTTTCGAACGACTTTCGCCTAAAGTAGTCGCTGCCAAGACAAATTCCTGGTCTTTGAGTTTTAAGGTCTGGGCTCGTACGATCCGCGCCATTGGTATCCAGTTAGTGACGGCCATTGCTGCTACAATTGAGAAGATCCCGGGTTTAAAGACAACCAGCATCAAAATCATTACAACTAGATTAGGAATCCCAGAAAGGATCTCCAAGAGACGCTGCATGATATTATCGGCTCTGCCGCCCAGCATACCAGATACCAGACCATAACTAACACCAAAAATAATATCTAAAGCTGCAGCAATAAAGGCAATCAATAAAGAGATTCTCGTTCCCATAAACAGCCGACTTAACAAATCACGCCCTAGGCCGTCTGTTCCCAGATAAAAATGAACATTATCAGGCACATTAGCTGCTGCATACTTATCAACCAGCTGACCGCCGACCATCGATTTACCATTTAAACCATTAATGTCTATGCCGGGAATTTTAGGCGGCAAGTTAATGTAGTTAACATTTTGTTCGGTCGGGTCATGTGGTGAGACAAAAATTGTCACCACTGAAATCAAAATAATAATCAAAAGAAAAATAGAAGAAAACACGGCTGCTTTATTTTTCTTCAAACGTCGCCATGAGTCTTGTAGAAAATTTAGTGAAGGAGCTGCTATTGCCTCACGCTCAACCTTCGTACTAGCTTCTAAAGGTTCAAAATCGCTTTTTGGAATATTCATGACTTCTTCTTTGTTATAATTTGTATTTTCCATTATCCACGACTCCCTTCTGATACGCGAATCCGAGGGTCAACTAAACCATATAAAATATCGACAACAAAGATAACAAAAACCAGCATTGCGGAATAAAGCATAGTCACTGCCATGATTGTTGGATAGTCATTAGTCATAATTGATTTAACGAACTGTTCGCCAATACCTGGAATAGCAAAAATATTTTCTACTACTAGTGAACCGGTCATTAAACCTACTGCCAACGGTCCCAGTAAAGTCAATAGCGGAATCAGACTGTTACGTAAGCCGTGCTTAAAAGTAATTTCCCAACGGCTTAGACCTTTAGATTTTGCTAATTCAACATAATCACTGTGTAAAACTTCAACCATTTCCGTTCGAATAAAACGGGCTGAGTCGGCTAAAGGCGACATGGCCAAAGCAATTGTCGGTAATATCGTATAAGTAAAGCTTTCCCATTTAGCAATGGGTAAAACTTGCAATTTAATTGCAAAAACGTATTGTAATAAAACGGCAAATACAAAGTTGGGGATCGAACGTCCTAAAATTGCTACTAGTGTACATAAGGTATCGATCCAAGAATTTTGCCGCATGGCGGAAATCGCACCTAAAATAATTCCAAAGATTGTTCCCACTAAAATTGCCTGAACCCCTAATTGAATCGATGGACCGATCCGACCACCTAATAGACTAGAAACTGCCTGGTTTTTAAACTGGAAAGAAATTCCAAAATCGCCATGTAAGGCATTAATTAAATAATTTCCGTATTGCACGATCATTGGTTGATCTAAGCCCATTTGTTTATTTAATAAAGCAATCTGTTCCGGACTCAGTTTTTCAGCATTCGTATAAGGCGTACCTGGTAAAAATTGCATCATGAAAAAGGTGATGGTTGCAATTAGCCACAAGGTGATCGCCATGTAAAAGATCCGCTTGATTAAATATTTTATAAAATCATTCACATTTTTTCCTCCTCGTTTTTTGACTTCTTAACATTTTTTTTGTAAATTTAGATTAGTTTAGCTTTAAGAAAGGACATACACATGCATTTAAAAAAAAGTTCTTGGATCATCAGTCTAACTTGTTTGTTAGTAAGTGGGCTTTTCACGATCATCCAAAAAGATTTTTCTTTCACCACATTATCAAACAATTTATTCCTCTTCACCTTGTTTTTCTTAATCATCGGCGGATTTCTCTGGGTCTGCTCTTCTGGCTTTTTTGATTTTTTTCAAAAATCTTTTAAAAGAAAAAAGAAAGACACCGACTACATGACAATATCTGAAGTCGGCCGTTCCAGTTTTCGTTTCTGGTTAGAACCTGCAGGAATACTCTTTTTATTAAGCTTACTGATGTTACTTTTAGCAAATTTTTAATGATGAAAGGCTGGGGCAAACTGGGTTGCCTCAGCCCTCTTTTTCTTTTATTTAATGTAAGTCCATTTGTAGTCAAATTGAGCACCAGCGGTATGCGCGACTACCCCTTTAACATTTTCAGATCTCATATGAGCTTCTGTTGTCTGATACAATGGAACGACACCTTGATCATCCATAATAGTCTTTTCTGCAGTTAACAAGTTTTCCCAACGTTTATCTACATCATTGGCATTGGTCGTACGAGCATCTTCAACTGCCTGATTGTAATCATCATTATCATAGTGCCCACGG
>DATGVB010000232.1:0-4618 GCA_035300805.1 Tetragenococcus sp.
AAAAAACGATTGGCTAAGTCACTCAAAATGATATCTGTGGAGTCTGTCCACAAATTAAAATAAGTATTTAAAACACCATCATCTAAACGTAAATAATCACTTAAAGAAAAATCTTCTTTTAAAAAAGGCAATAGCAGTTGAGCGTTTGCAGTTAGGTTTTCTGTATGCTGTTGATATAATTCATGGGCCCGATTTAATAAATGTTCCAGGATAACTTCCATTCCGCGGGAACTTGGATGAAAATAAACTTGGATGTACATTTGATAACGGGAAACAACATAGTCTTCAACGGCATGCATCCCATTCATCGAAAAAACAATACCACTACGACAAGGACGGATCACTCGTAGAATTCGCGTCAAATCAAAAGTTCCATATTCAGTACCGGTAAAATAGGCATCACGTAATAAATAATCCATCCGATCCGCATCGATTTGACTGGAGATCATTTGGACAACTTGCGGGTTAGGGTAGGTTTTTGTGATCACACTGGCTACTTTTTCCGGGAAACCTGCTGCTACATTATTTAATATCTGATAGACTTCTGTTTTGGGTGATGTGATAATAGCAACGGTAATAGCTTCATGATCCGTATGGAAGATATGCTCAAAAATATGAGAATAGGGTCCATGGCCAAGATCATGTAAAAGAGCAGCACATAAAGTCACTAAACGTTCTGAGTCATCCCAGCCGTCTTGTGCGCCGATTTTTTCTTTGGAATAATTCTGGGCAAAAATATTGCAGATTCTGCGACTGATCTCATAAACACCTAAGGAATGAGAAAAACGACTATGTTCAGCTCCGTGAAAAGTGAATGACGAGGCACCTAGCTGTCTGATGCGTCGTAATCGCTGTACTTCTTTTGAATTGATCAAATCTAAAATGACCTGATGATCAACATGCACATAATTATGTACCGGATCACGAAAAACTTTTTCAATCGGCAAAGTTTGATTTTTATATGAAACTGTCATTTGTAAGCTCCTCTAATTGTTGATTTCTATTTTTCATTTGTTGTAATTTTTGTTCAAACAGGCTTGTCTGATTCATTTGATGAATCCAATCTAAGGCGTTTGCAGCAGGACCACTGACTCCCAGTGTTTGTAAAAAGCGTTCTTTGACTTCTGTAATAGAAATTTCTTTTTCCAGAACGGCTGACAAAGTCGTCATTGAAGATGGTTTGACATCAGGATATCCCTTTAAACCGTAATTTTCTTGTAAACTTTTTTGATAAAATTGCTTGACCATTTGTCCGCGGGCAAATTGATCGCCATTCACACTAAGATACATCATCACAGCCACACCATCTTTGACCCGACGTTGGGCGATTCCGGCAATTTTTTTTCCCTTGACACTGAGATCAAATTTACCTGGACAATAAGAATGTACGACTTCATATGCTTTAATTTCTAACTCAGGAAAAGTTTTCTTCATTAAAGAGAACATCTTCTCATAGGCGTTATCGATCGATGAAGAGTTTTTAGGAAAAATCAAAGAAAGATTTAACACGCCTTTATCAGAAATCACTCCTAAACCACCGGCATTACGGATGATTGTCTGATATTTTTTTGCTTGGATCAATTGAATTCCAGCAGCTAAATCATCCACTCGTGCATCTTTCATACCTAAGATAAAAGCTTTTTCAAATTGCCAAAAATGTAAGATGATCTGTTCATTTTTACCCGCAAATTCAGTAAATATATCTGTCAGGGCAAAAGGGATCCTTGCTGTATTTTTATTAAAAATTGTCTGGTCTAATACAATTGTTTTCATATATTCTTCCTTACTTTTGAGATAATTACATTATATACCATCTTGTTAAAATCCCAAATATTAAGCTAGCTGATATCATTGACAAATTAAAAAAAATGTGAAAAATGATAAGAAGGATGATAAAATTCATTCATTTTAGAAAAAGAAAGGAGGAGTATGTGGTGGATTTAGCAAAAGGAGTTCCAGTAAATATTCATTTAGAAACAAAAGTTCGTCAAAATAATGACGTAGAACATTTTTTATTTGATTTAAAGGGTCAAGTGATCCGCATGGGCGATACGCTTTACATTCGTTATAAGGAAGAACAGACAGATGGGAAAGAGGCCGTTTCCGTTACTATGAAAGTTTTTCCAGATGGCAGTATTCAGTTAATTCGTTCAGGTGAGATGCGTTTACGTTTGCGTTTTATCTATCGTCAAATGTATGAAACAAACTATCAAACCCCTTATGGAGTGATGTTCTTCAGTACATATACAAAGGATCTACATTTTAGTTTAGCGGATCGTCCGACTTCAGGAAAAGTAAGAATTGACTATGATTTATACATGGCAAAAGAAAAAATAGGCGAATATCAGATCTCTCTTGATTTTTCTGCGTAATTTGTCGAAATAATTTTGGGGAATCTTGCTTTTTATGATACAATTTTGTATGATAAGGCATAGATTTGAAAGGACGTGTCCTCTTTTGGAAATTAAAGTATTTAAAGATGTAAATAAAGCTGATTTATCGATGATTGAAGTAGCACATGCTATTTTAGAACAAAATGGTGAAGTGATGCATTTTACAGATATCGTTAATGCGATTCAAGAATTTTTAGGAACTCCCGATAGTGAGATTCGTGATTCGTTGGCCCAATTTTATACCGACTTGAACATAGATGGAAGTTTTATTTCATTGGGCGAAAATCGTTGGGGATTACGTTCTTGGTATGCGATTGATTCTATCAATGAAGAAATCACTCATGAAATCGATGAAGAAGATGAAGATAATTCGCGTCGTCGTAAACGTAAAAAAGTGAATGCCTTTATCAATGATGATGAAGATGCGATCGATTATAATGATGACGACCCAGAAGATGCTGATCTAGTAGATGATGATGACGAATTATTTGATGATGATGACGATGATGACGATGAAGAAATCGCCGAGTATAATTCTGATTTACAGGAAATTGGAGCAGATGATACGGGCGATGATGAAGAAGAGTTACCTGGTAGTATCGAGGAAGATTTAACCATCGTGGATGATGATGACGATGATTATGAAGAAGATGAAGAAAATTGATCTCAAAGCCGACTGTTTTAAAACAGCCGGCTTTTTGCATGTTCGAATACAGTTGAAGCAGCTACGAGATAAAAAAGTCTCCGCCTAAATTCAGCGGAGCTTCGATTCATCTTATAAATTTTTATTCATATCTTTTACGCTTGGACGAACCTGGAATATTCAGCTGATCACGATACTTAGCTACAGTTCGACGAGAAATAGAAATTCCTTCTTCTTTCATTCGCTCAGCTAATTTTTGATCAGATAAAGGTTTACTTTTATCTTCATCGTTGACGATTTTTTTCATCAGTCGTCTGGCATCGTCAGACGAACGATCTCCTTGACTGGCATTGAGTTTTTGACTGAAGAAATTTCGTAATTCAAAGACCCCAAAAGAAGTTTCTAAATATTTTCCATTAACAGCTCGACTGACCGTCGATTCGTGAATATCCAATTCTTCAGAAATTTCTTTTAAAGTTAAAGGACGGATGGGACGTTTTTCATCCAGAAAAAAATCCGTTTGATGTTTGACGATCGCCTGGCCGACACGAAAAATAGTATCACCTCTTTGCTGAACTGTCTTTTTTAGCCATTCATAGTCCTGTTCTTTTTCCTTTAAATATTTTAATACCTCAGGATCGCCACTGCGTTTCATATTATCAAAATAATTTTGTTGAAATTTTACTTCAGGGATACTCTTTCGATTAGATAAAAGACGGATTTGTCTATTCTCTATTTTTACTGTTAAATCAGGAATCACATACAAGCCGTCAGTAGAACCATAAGCAGCTCCAGGCGTCGGTGTAAGAGTCTGAATATAGTCAAAGATCTTTTGTACTTCGGTTAATTCAATGTCAAATTTACTGGCAATTTTATCCCACTTACGATCTGCCAGCTCATTAAAAGTTTCTTCTAAGACGACATAAGCTAGAGGTGGTGCAGCATTGTCCCTTTCTGTTTGTAGCATCAGACATTCTTGCAGATTACGTGCACCTACACCGGCAGGGTCCAGCTGTTGAATAAGAGTTAAGGCATCCAGTAACTGAATATAGGTGCCACCAGTGTTTTTAGCTGCCTGCTCTAATGAAATCTTTAAAAAACCATTTAAATCAATATATTCTACTAAATATAAGACCAGTGTGCGTAAATAAGTCGCACGATAATTTAAATGGATCTGGTCAATTAAATGCTCAAATAAAGAAATAGCATTGTCAGGGATCTGACTTAAATAGTTCATCTCTTCGCCGGTATTTTTTCGCGGCTTTGAATAGGTTGCTGAATAAGTTGGCTGAGTAACTTCCAGCAAAGGGTTCTCTAAGGATTTATTATCGATAAACTCAGTCAGTTCTTCTGCATTATATTGCAAAACTTGGATCGATTGTTGTAACTTTTGTGTCATCGCCAACTTTTGTGTCTGTTTTTGCTGTTGTGAAAATTGCTGCTCAAATTTCATAATGATTTCCCCTTGTTTTTTTTCTAAAAGTTCGCTAAGATAGATAAGGTAGTTTTGCACCATTAGTGTAGTGGATATCACACAAGATTCCGGTTCTTGAGACGGGGGTTCGATTCCCTCATGGTGCGT
>DATGVB010000233.1:0-5885 GCA_035300805.1 Tetragenococcus sp.
TGTGATCCGTCGACTATGATTGCTGCCTGTAATATAGCGTATCGTTTAGGTATGGAGGTCACTGCCGTTGATGATTGGCTATTAACGAAAGAAAAAGAGGACAAGGCAACTTTATCTTTTACCCAAGCCGGTTCACCACAAATTTTGCAAGCAGCCGGTGATGATATTTTACTTCAAGGAACAGGAACTGAATTAGTCGATTTTTCTAATTATTTGTGTGAAAACTTTCCTGAAGTTTCTTTTTTTGATAAATGGTCGGACTACTTAAAGGAGTTGACAGACGGGTTTTTACTAAAAAATGTGGATGGTCAATTAAGCTATCTGGCGAGTCTTACTGCTGAGCAAAAAGCTACAGCATACGTTTCACCAGATTTTAAAATCGGACAAAAATTGACAGAAAGATTCCCTGAAGTAACTTTCAAAAAATTTACGGATAAGAAAAAAGTGTATCAGAAAAAATATGATTTTCCTTGGGAAGTCGATCAGTTTAATGAAAAACTAGCTGCTTTAGTGTATCCTAAGCTAGCCAAAGGTGATCAGTTAAGTCTGACAGGGGTGCTGAGTGAAGACCCGCAAGTTAGGAGAAGACTACAAAGAAAGATTGAAGAAAAACTTGATGCAATGGGAATTAGCCATGAGATAGAAATCATTTCTAGTCATAAGCAAGGTTTTTCCTGGCTGGCTGAATATGTAATACCGCAATTAAAAAACAAAGCTATTGATAAATTAACGATTGCTTTCAAACCATTTTTGGCTGATCCTGATCAAGCTTGGAAAGAAGAAGATGGGGCAACGCCTTCTTATGTTAATTTGGATAATAACGAGCCCGATAAATGGTTGGACTTACCCATTCGTTATCTACAGGAACTTTACCCTATCCAAGATATTTTGCTGAAAGAACTAAGTCTGACAGAAGAACAAATTGAATTTGTCAAATATGCTGGCAACGAAGCTTTGACTTATAAAGTGGTTGCTACTGACAGTATGGATCAAGAAATTTATCAAAATAGCTATCAGGCATACAGTTCTGAGCGACCTTATCTTAATGAATTTCCAGGTTTAGGCAAGGTTCATCCAGCTAGCGGTCACTTGCTGGCTGAGGTAAACGGTGAAGTGCTAGTTGATCAACGGCTATCGACTGACTTGGAAAAAATTTGGGATGTTTATCAAGCGGAAATATTACCCGATTGTAAAAAATTCATTGAACAAAAAGCGACTCCAACGAAAGATGAACAACCTTTCTTCGCCCAATTAAAATTAGAAGTATTGGCTAGTGAACCTGACTATTCACTTGAAAGTCGTAACGATCTTTTTTCAAGTTTGGATGCCTTTCATGAAGACTTGTATTTCGTAGGTCAAGATTACTTTAAAAACTATGGCATGAAAGTTTCAGGGGAAGTTTTTGAACGTCCAGGGTTAATTCTACCTGTTATTAAACAAGCAGAAGGAGCTCCTAGCATTTGTGTGACGCTGTATGATCAAAAGGCAGTCGAACCTAAAATCATAATCGATGGTAAAGAGTTAAGCCATCCGCAAGAGCGCCAGACTGTTGCTCTTTGGATCAAGAAAATCGCCTTAGTTGCGGGTAAGATCGAAGTTACGCTAGGAATAAAGGGTGTATCGGCAGCGGCAATTACAAATTATTGTAATTTATTGGCACAAGGCCTGGTCGCTCAGAATTATGATTTTTCAGAAGTGGATCGTCTTATATTTGATGACGGAAAAAAAGAGTACAGCGTAAAACTTGCGGCTAGTAGAACTCTTGAAAAAAATCGTTCTATCATGGATCTTGATTTTAAAGCGGATGAGTTTATTGGTTATGATAAGTATATAGAGCTGATCGAGCAACTAAAAGAAGTTCCCGGTATTGCCGTTTATCAGACAGCTACTTCTTATTTAGGCAGAGAAATTTATGCGGTAGAGTTGTTGCCAAAAAGTCAGGGCTATGTTTCACGTACCAAACGTTTAGTTAATCATCCGTCTGAGATTATTAACTCACGCCATCATGCCAATGAAAACTCAAGTACAAATTCGGCTTTCATGTTATTGCAGAAACTACTTACAGACAAAAAATATGCGGACTTAACAGAAGATTTGAATTTGGTGATCGTTCCTCTGGAAAATGTAGACGGTGCAGCCATTCATGATCAGCTGCAAAAAGATAATCCTTACTGGAAGCTGCATACGGCTCGCTTTAATGGGGTGGGCGATGAGTTTTATTATGAGCATTTTCAAAGTACACCGCAATCACCAGAAGCTTTGGGTTTGACACGACTATATGAAAGCTTTGTGCCAGATGTAATTGTTGATAATCATGGTGTACCTACTCATGAATGGGAACAACCGTTTTCTGGTTATACTTCACCTTCTTACAAAGGCTTTTGGTTGCCGCGTTCTTTGTTGTATGGTTATTTCTGGATTCCATCAAACAAACAGTACCGTTCCAATGCCTGCTTGAATAAAGCGATTGAAAAAACGATTGCTCATGCGCTTGAAGAAGATGAAGAGATCCATCGCTGGAATGTAGAGTGGGCTAAGCAATTTGAGCTCTATGCTCATCGTTGGCTGCCAAAATTATTCCCAGCTGAATATTACCATGATATGATCAATTATTGGATTGAGTTTGCAGAAGATCCGACTCATCGTTATCCTTCAATTCGTTTCCCTTGGCTGACCTCTGTTTCTTATACCAGTGAAGTTGCCGATGAAACGGCTCAAGGAGATTACCTAGCGCTTTGTGCCAGAGCCCATCTGGTTCATGATTTAGCGATTATTGATCTATTGCGTCAGGCAGATTTGTATTACCAAGACAAGCTTATTGTCGCTAAAGATCAACTATCTCTAGTACACAGCAGACAAAGGCCGATTGTTGCAAAAATGAAAAGGAGTGAAGAGAATGGAATGGATTAAATTATTAGGGATTTTAATTATTATTGTTGGTTTTACCTTAAAGATGGATTCGATCTTAATTATTCTATTAGCCGCTGTAGTGACAGCATTTACTGGCGGTTTAGGTTTAAGTGGGATGCTGACGATTCTGGGAGAAAGTTTTGTTCAGAATCGTTCGATGGCAGTTTTTATTTTGATTATGCTAGTTACTGGAACACTCGAGCGAAACGGCTTGAAAGAATCGGCAGCTCGTTTGATCGGCAAGATAAAAAATGCTTCAGCTGGCGCCGTAATCGGAGCATATGGGATCATGCGGTCGGTATTTGCCGCTTTTAATATTAGTTTTGGTGGTGTGGCAGGCTTTGTCCGTCCAATCATTATGCCGATGATCTCAGGTACGATTGAAGCAAAAGATAAAGAAATCAATGAAGATTATTTAGAAGAATTAAAAGGAATGTCATCAGGCATGGAAAACATTGCCTGGTTCTTCTGCCAAGTATTGTTTGTCGGCGGTCCCGGAGCTCTACTGGTGCAAGCGACTTTACAAAGCCTGGGCTATAAAGTGAGTTTGCTTGATCTTTCCAAAGTGGAGATTCCAGTTGCGATTTTTGCCGTAGTGGTAGCCGTTGTTTATTATTATTTAAAAGATAAACGCCTGTTTAAGAAATATTACGGCACAGATAAGGAGGATTAAGATGAACTTTTTTTTAGATCCAGCAGTGTTGTTGTCAGAAAAACTACTAGAAATTATGTATATCATCATGGGACTGATGGTCCTCTATACAGGGATTAAAAATCTGAAGGACAAAAGTAATCCTAATCGTATCGGTACTGCTATTTTTTGGTGTTCTTTAGCCATTGTGCTCATTTTTGGCCGTTTTATCCCAGCTGTTATCAATGGAGTCATCATTGTGATCATGACCTTACCACCGATTTTAAAGAAAGTTAATGTAGGTAAAGAAAAAGCTCCTTTAGAGGAATATACTAAAAAGATGTCGGAACGTCTGGGCATGAAAATTTTTATTCCAGCTCTATCGATTGGAATCTGCGCGATACTCTTTGCCTTATTTACTGATTTAGGCGCTTTAGTCGGGATCATGGTGGGTGTATTAGTATCCATTATTTTGTTAATGATCTTTTCCGATCAGAATAAACCTCATGTTTTTTTAGATGATTCGGAGAGAATGTTGTCAACAGTGGGTCCTTTAAGCATGCTGCCGATGTTGTTAGCTAGTCTGGGGACAATTTTTACTGAAGCCGGTGTAGGCGATGTGATTTCTGATCTGGTAGCTTATGTGATCCCTAAAGGCAATGTTAATTTAGGAATTATAGTTTTTGCTATTGGTATGGCATTGTTTACAATGGTAATGGGGAATGCTTTTGCTGCTATTACGGTTATGACCGTTGGTGTAGGAGCTCCTTTTGTTTTAGACTATGGTGCTGATCCTGTTTTGATTGGAATGCTGGCTCTGACTTGTGGTTATTGCGGGACTTTATGTACGCCGATGGCAGCCAATTTCAATATTGTTCCGGTTGCTATGTTAGAGATGAAAGATCGCTTTGGAGTTATTAAGAACCAAGTTGTCTTGGCAGTGATTTTCTTAGTATTTCAAATTGGCTATATGATTTTATTTAAATAATAGTATTCTCTATAAAAGCAAGACTAAATGGAAAGACTTTCCTTTTCTGTTTTTTAACTATATAATTAACTATAATGATTATCAGTTAAAGGATTGAGAAGATAAATGTCTAATATTGGTGAGCAAGTAAAAAAATTACGTCAGGCTAAAAAGCTGACTTTAAAAGAAATGTCCCAAGAAACCGGACTGTCAACCGGCTACTTATCGCAGTTTGAACGAGGAATTACAACGATTGCTGTTGAACATCTGGTGAAAATTTCAGAGATATTAGGAGTAGCCGTAAGTTCTTTCTTTGAAAAAGAGAATGATAAAGATCCTTTTGTCGTTCGCAGCTATGAGCAAGAAACTTTTCAGGTTTTCAATCAGAATGTCTATAAAACGTTGAGTGCTTCACCTGAAGACAAGAAGTTTCTGCCTAAGTTAGTTGAGATCTTACCTTCTGTTACTCAAGAAGAAGTCAAGGTGTATCCGCATAAGGGAGAAGAATTTGTGTATATATTGAGCGGGATTCTGACTTTACTTATTGAGGATAAACATTATTTATTGTATCCAGGAGATTCGGCTCATTTTCAATCAACAATTGCTCATAATTGGGCGAATCATACTCAGAATATGGTACGATTTATTGTGGTTCATGAGCCAAGCGACTATGAAGATGAATCTAATATGTACCCGAATTAAAGCTGTAACGAAAAGTCCACTTTTAGCTGGGCTTTTTGTTTTGCAAATGTTATTAATAATTCAAGGGCTTTATTGAGAATAAAAGGCGCTTGAAAAACATATTAGTTAAATTTAAACAATAATAGTTCTTAAGTAAAGAAGATTATAGGTGAATAATTGAGCAATTTGATATTAGAATTGGTAGCGTTATAATTTCATAAATATGAATTTATCCTGGAAATATCTTGACTAAATTCATAAAAATGAATATAATTAAGGTGAAAAAGCAGAAAGGAGTTAAAGAATGTGAAAAAACCAGTAATCTTTAATATCCAAAAGTTTTCGGTCCATGATGGTCCAGGGATCCGTTCGACTGTTTTCTTTAAAGGGTGTCCAATTCGCTGCAAATGGTGTCATAATCCAGAAAGCCAGAATTATCATGCTGAATTGATGAAAAATAAAGATGGTGTAGAAGAAACTATCGGTAAAGAATATCCTATCAAAGAGCTTGTGAATGAATTATTAAAAGATCAGCTATTTTATGATCAGTCTGGTGGGGGAGTGACTTTTTCAGGTGGCGAAGTTATGACTCAGCCACAGCACTATGTGGTAGAAACCGCTCGTAGATTGCATGGCAGAGGAATCAACTTGGCAATTGATACTTGTGGTGTTGCTCCAGAAGAAAACTTTGCTAAG
>DATGVB010000234.1:0-4441 GCA_035300805.1 Tetragenococcus sp.
AGACATGATTGGAAAACTAAAATTGACGGTCGGAAAGCGTTCAATTAAAATGGGTACAACTTTAGGAATCAGATAAGCCCCGCAGGTCTGTGAGCTGGCCAACACGCATTTTTCCCGATAGGTTTTTTGCGTATTTACATGAGCAATGGCATCGTCCCATTCTTCAATGATTTTTAGTACGCGGGGATAGAGAAACTCTGCTTCCTTAGTGGGAATGATTTCTTGCTTTCCATTGCGGATAAATAAAGAAACATTCAAATAATCTTCCAGTTTTCTGATCTGCGCCGAGACAGTCGGTTGGGAGAGATATAGCTGATTGGCAGTTTTTGTAAAATTATGTGTCGAGTAGACCGATAAAAAAGTCTTTAGTAAATGAAACAAGAAATCACCTCCTGAGTTAGTCTAATTTATTCCCTGCTTTTTCCCATTTTTGCCATAAAGTCTGATAAATTTTTTCGATTTCACGACTGCTACCTCTGAGCTCAAAATCAGCTAAAAAAGGGACTTTAAATTGTCTGGCGTACTGTTTGGCGGTCAGACAGTATTGATGATTAAAATTCTTATTGCCGCTTCCTACAACTCCTAAACAATATTCTGCATTGTCTTCATAAGCGATGTAATCACGTAAATTTTCGGTTAAAATTTCTTGATCGCCATTATCAATTCCATTACCACCTTCCAGATAGGTCGGTACGATTACAAAGAAGGGGCTTGTCTCCTCTTCTTCTAAAGTATTGTCGTGGATTTCTTTTATATGTATAATAGGGGCATTAGGATTTTCTTCATGTGTTTTTTCAGCAAATTTTTGCATCCGGCTGACAAAAGAACGCGTATTGCCGGAAATTGAAGTATAAAGTAAGTTCATAGCATTCCCTCCTAAAGGATAGTATAGCAAAAAACCAACTAAGTGGGGAATTATTTTTTCAAGAAAGAAGGATTTTAATGATTCGTTTTGCAAAAGAAGAAGACCGGACACAGATTGCGCGCCTGGTTTTAATTATTTTAAAAGACATGGAAGCAGCTGTTTTACAGAAGTTAGGTGACCGGCAAACTTGTCAGTTGTTAGAAGAGGCGATGTTGGATTCAGATTATCGTTATGGCTTAAAGCGAGGCTTGGTTTATGAAATAGATCAGCACGTGGCCGGAATTGCTTTTGGCTATCCAGCTGATGATGAAGTCATTATTGACCGGCCAATGGATCGTTTAATGGCCGCACACGGACTTTCTGGTGAAAAATTTTTTACTGATAGTGAAACTTTTTGTGGAGAATGGTATCTAGATACTTTGTGCGTGGCTGAAAGTTTTCGTGGTCATGGGATCGCTAGTCAACTGTTAGCTGCTTCGGATCAGTTAGCTAAAAAAAGCGGTGCACTTAAAATTGGGCTATGCTGTGATTTTGCAAATGAAAGGGCGCAACGCTTGTATGCAAAAAATGGCTATAAAATCGTAGGCAAACAAATCTTAGGGAGTCATCCTTATCACCACATGCAAAAAGAACTTGATTAAAAGAAATCCTTCTTTTAATCAAGTCCATTTGACAGTTTGAAATTATCGGTATTAAAATTTAAAAAATTTTTCTTCTGCCGATTATATAACCAGTAATCCATAATAGCAGCAATACAGATACATTTGGGGGCATCTTCAGATTCAGCTACATTTAAAATGTAAAAATCTCCACTCAAGAAGGATCCCTTATCCATCTCCATGATCTCAGTACCGAAGTGGTGGATTTTATAATAATGATTATAGATGTCACCGTAGACACTCCAATTTAGTTGTTTGATATAATAAAAATCACCTGGCCAATTAAAGATTTTCTGTAAAGTACCGACCTTCTGATAATTTTCATAAATTTCAAAACGGCTACCAAAAGTAAAGCTGATTTGTTTGATGCTGGCAATTAAATCACCATTCATTTGATAAAGAGACAGAGCATCGCCTTTTGTTCCCCAGCGTCCTACCAGCAAGAAAAGCGAATGTCCTTTTTTATCTGTCACAACTGTCCTGGTTACACTGCTTAACTGCTTGTCTTGAATATAAAGTTCGACCAAAATTCTCAACTCCTTAGCCTGAGAAGGGCTTTACAAATCTTCGTCAATTGCTCGAACGATGGCTTTGCCGACCCCTGCGTTGACATTGGTATCTGTAATATATTTCGCATATTCTTTTACTTCAACTGCACCATTACCCATTGCAAAGCTGACTCCGGCTGTCTGCAGCATACTGACGTCATTTAAATTATCACCGATGGTCATTACTTCATCTAAACTGATTTGACGTTTAGCTGCCATGCGAGCCACAGCGATTCCTTTTTGGCCTTTTCGGTGGTTGATCTCCATATTATTCTGTCCTGAAGAAGTCACAAATAGTTCTTCAAAAGAGTCATCTATTCTTTGGGCAGCTTTCCCCAAGAAAGATTCGCCTTCTCTATGAAAGCAGATAATCTTTAGGATCTCGATGTCTTCTTTTTGAATCACATCATGTAAGTCATCGACAAAACGTATGGGTAAGTATTCAATGCGGGCTACCGCCATAGCTATCGCCATTTTGTGTGTTAAATGAGGCATAAGATTAGCAGTCATTGAAGCAAAATTTTCGATCCGTCTTTCTTTACTTTGAGAAAAAGTTCCTTGGTTGGTTGAAATCTCATAATAAATTTTATCTTCATCCAGGATATTTAGTACCTGATCAGCGGTCACTTTTTCTATGGGAGCCATAAAGAGTGATTTTCCTGCTTTATCAAAGACCTCGGCACCATTTAGTGTGATCATGGAACATTCAATTCCTGCTTCGGTTAATGGCGGGAGTGCCTCAAGTCGATTTCGCCCAGTACATACAACAAATTCAGCACCTTTAGATTGAGCATAGCGGATCGCATCCACATTTTCCTGAGAAATCTCCATGTTTGCATCGAGCAGGGTTCCATCCATATCTGAAGCAATTAACTTAATCATATACCTGATCCTTTCAACATTAACATTTTTACATACATTATAAGTTTAGCATATTCTTAGTAATTTTCTTAGAAAAAAGGAGATTTTTAAATAAAAATTAGTGAAAATTCTTGTGCTTCTTCATTTTTTTGCTATGCTTAAAGAGAAAGATAAGGAGGATATTATGAAAACCTTGATAGATAATAGTTGGCAAGATATTTTAGCAGACGAATTTCAAAAGCCCTACTATAAGGAGTTACATAGTTTTTTGAAAAAAGAGTATCAAACGCAGAAAATTCATCCTGATATGTATCATATTTTTGAAGCCTTGCAAATTACTCCCTTTGAGGATGTCAAAGTCGTCATTTTAGGACAAGATCCTTATCATGGTGCCAATCAAGCTCATGGTTTATCTTTTTCAGTGCAGCCCGGCGTGAAAGTACCGCCTTCTTTGCAGAATATTTATAAAGAACTATATGCAGATCTGGGGATCAAGCCTGTCGAACATGGAAATTTGATTGCCTGGGCTAAACAAGGGATCCTTTTATTAAATACAGTTTTGACAGTCCGTGAAGGTCAGGCCTATTCTCATCAGGGCAAAGGCTGGGAAATTCTGACTGACAAAATTATTGAAAAACTAAATGAAAGACAAGATCCGATTATTTTTATTCTGTGGGGAAAATCAGCTCAACAGAAAATCCCGATGATTGATACAGCCAAGCATATTATAATTAAATCGCCACATCCAAGTCCTTTTTCAGCAAATCGCGGCTTCTTCGGTTCTAAACCCTTTTCTAAGACAAATGATGCGCTGCTGGCATTGGGGAAAAAACCGATCGACTGGCAGCTTCCTCAAAAACTATAACAGTTATATTGGGTTATTATAGCAGTTTTTTTTGCTTTTTTTCTAGAAAACGAATATTGAGAAAAAGTTTGATTAATACAGAAAAAATTTCTGTTTTTTTGTGAAAAAATGGTGTATGATAGAAATGTATAAAAAATCTGGAGGTTGTAAATTCATGGAACTATTTGATAGTTTAAAGTTTAAAATTGTACGTAAAGGCATTAAGATCGCCTTTCCGGAAGCAACAGATACACGTATTTTAAGTGCAGTTGCCCGACTGAAAGGAGAAGAGCTGGTTGAACCCGTTTTGATCGGCAAAAAAGCAGACATTGCTTCAGCTGCAGCAACACGTGGGATCAACATTGAAAATATGACGATTTATGATCCGGATGATTGTGAACGTTGGGATGAGATCGTTACGGCTTTTGTAGAACGTCGTAAAGGCAAGGCAACTAAAGAACAAGCAGAAGAAATGTTAAAAGATGAAAATTATTTTGGTACGATGCTGACTTATATGGGGATTACTGATGGTCTGGTTTCAGGTGCTGTTCATGCAACTGGAGATACTGTCAGACCTGCTTTACAAATTATTAAAACAAAACCAGGCGTAAGTCGTACTAGCGGAGCTTTTCTGATGATGCGTGGTAATGAACAAGAAAAGTAT
>DATGVB010000235.1:0-9271 GCA_035300805.1 Tetragenococcus sp.
GTTATTTTGCGGGGCCGGAAATTGGTAATATCTTCTTCATTTAGCGTGACTGTCCCACTTTCTATTTTACGTAAGCCCGTCAGAGCTTGAATAAGTTCTGACTGTCCATTTCCATCGATCCCGGCGATTCCTAAAATTTCACCGGCACGTACATCTAAACTCAAACCTTTCACAGCATCTAACCCTCGGTTTTCTTTTACTGTTAAATCTTTGATCGACAGTACAACTTCTTTAGGTTCAATATTACGTTTCTTAGTTTTAAAAGACACGGCACGTCCCACCATCATGTCCGCTAAATCTTGGGAGGAGACATTTTTCACATCCACTGTACCGATTCCCTTGCCACGACGAATGACCGTACAACGATCAGCTACTGATTTGATTTCATCCAATTTATGGGTGATCAAGATAATTGACTTGCCTTCTTTAACTAAACCATTCATAATCTCCATTAATTCATTGATTTCTTGTGGCGTTAAAACGGCTGTTGGCTCATCAAAAATTAAAATATCAGCTCCACGATAAAGCGTCTTTAATATTTCGACCCTTTGCTGCATCCCTACAGAAATATCTCTTACATAAGCATCTGGATCTACTTTCAAGCCGTAGCGTTCAGAGACTTCTACAATCTCTTTACGAGCTGCCCTGCGATCAATTCTCCCCATATGGCTAGGTTCATTGCCCAAGATAATATTTTCAGTCACGGTAAAAGCATCCGCTAACATAAAATGCTGATGAACCATACCGATTCCTAATTGGTTGGCCTTAGTTGGGCTTGTGATCGTCACCTTTTGCCCATTCATCAGAATTTCACCTGAAGTTGGCTCTAATAACCCAGACAGCATATTCATTAAAGTTGACTTGCCTGCCCCATTTTCACCTAAAAGAGCATGAATCTCACCTTTTCTGACTTGTAAATTAACATTATCATTTGCCTTAAAGCTGCCGAATGCTTTGGTGATATTACGCATTTCAACCACGAACTGTTCTTCTGACACAATTTTCACTTCCTTTTTAAATCCTATTGAAATAAAGAATAGATATATAAGTGCTGAAACTTTTTCTCTAAAAAAAACAAGATAGCTCAGACTTTGCTTTTTTTAGAGAAAAAGAGTACTATCACCGAAAGAAATTCTTTCGGCGATAGAAAAAACTCATTATTTTTCAGGTGTTTCAGGAACTTCGATCTTTCCATCAATAATATCTTGTTTAGCACTTTCGATAGCTTCTTTAGCTTCATCAGATAATTGTCCATCTGTTAAGCCAACACCATCTTCTTTCAACCCATATTCTAGATGGTCGCCCCCTGGGAATTTGCCATCTGCTGATTTTTGTGCCAAGTCTTCAACTACTGTGCCGACACCTTTTAGCGTTGAAGTTAAGGTAAAGTTTTCTGTTTTACCATCTTTTTTATAATTACCTTCATCTTCCTGATCACGGTCAACCCCAATTACCCAAACTTTGTCATCATTGGATTCATTACGTGATTTTGCTTCCTGGAAAACACCATTGCCCGTCGCACCAGATGCATGATAAATGATATCAGCACCTTGAGAATACATTCCTTGAGCAATAGAACGACCCTTATCAGGAGCGGAGAAATCACCTGCGTATTGATTTAATACAGTAATATCTTTGTCCATATCTTTGGCAGCAGCATCGATCCCTGCTTTAAAGCCCGCATCAAACCGATCAATAACTTCGCCTTTTACGCCACCAACAAAACCAACTTTATCAGTTTCTGTCATATGTGCAGCTGCGATTCCTGCAAGGTAAGCTGCTTCATTATCTTTAAAAGTTGCAGAAACAATATTATCGCCCTCAGCAGCATCATCAACAATAACAAAATTCGTGTCCGGATTGTCTTTAGCTTGTTCAGCAATAGCTGGTTGTAATTTATAACCAATTCCAAAAATCGTCTTAAAACCAGCCGTCAAAGCTTGGTCAATATTAGGTACATAATCTGATTCATTGGAAGACTGGAAGTATTGAAAACCATCATTGCCACGTTTCAAACCTTCTTTTTTACCCCATTCTTGCAAACCTTCCCAAGCAGACTGGTTAAAAGAACGGTCATCAACGCCACCAGTATCTGTGATTAGTGCTGCAGGAGCTTCTGTTTTTTTAGCCGCTGCTCCACTATCATCTGTCTTACTATTTCCTCCACCACATGCTCCTAAGAGTAAAGCTCCGGCCATGGCAATTGTGCCTAACCCAAATAGTTTTGATTTTTTCATTTCCTTTTGAATCCCCCTATATTTTTTTATTAAAACAGCATAACGCTGCATTTAATTCATCTTTTAAAGATCCCGGTCACTAAACGAATATGGCAGTAACTCAGCAACCGTCATTTCTTTTATAACACCATTGTCTCCGATCAATGTAACTGGCATATCTGCTGCAAAAAATTCGGCCATGACTTGACGACAAGCCCCACAAGGCGAAATAGGATCTGATGTATGACCAGCAACTACTAAATGCTTAAAATGACGTTGTCCGTCAGATACTGCCTTAAAAATAGCCGTTCGCTCAGCACAATTACTTAAACCATAAGAGGCATTTTCAATATTTACTCCTTGGTAAATCTTATCATCTGCAGTAACAAGACAAGCTCCCACTGGAAAATGAGAATAAGGAACATATGCCTTGTCTAAAGCTGTTAAAGCCACATCGATCCACTCTTGTTCTGCTTGTGTCATCGACTTCCTCCAATTATTTCAATACTGGCACTAGTGCCTAGACGACTGGCTCCAGCATCGATCATTGCCAGTGCTTCTTTTTCAGAATGGATCCCGCCTGAAGCTTTAACGCCCATCTTTGCCCCAACAGTTGTACGCATCAGCTTCACATCTTCTACTTTAGCTCCAGCAGTTGAAAAGCCTGTAGAGGTCTTGACAAAGTCAGCTCCTGCTTCTTTTGCCAACTGACAAGCCTTGACGATTTCTTCTTTGGTTAATAAACAAGTTTCAATAATAACCTTGACTAAGGCTCGATCTTTTGCTACTGCTACTACTGCCGCGATATCAGCCTGCACCTCTTCATCCGCAGCTGCTTTCAATTTACCGATATTTATTACCATATCAACTTCATCAGCACCATCATCTATTGCTTTTTGTGCTTCAAAGGCCTTGGTTTCTGAAGTATTCGCACCTAAGGGAAAACCAATCACGGTACAGACTGCAGTAGGTTCTCCTTTTAATTTTTCACTTGCCAAAGCTACCCATGTCGGATTAATACATACCGAATAGAAACGATATTTTTTTGCTTCAGTAATGATTTGCAAGATATCTTCTTTTTGTGCTTCAGGCTTCAATAAGGTATGATCAATCATCCGATTTAATTCCATTTTATCAACCTCCAGTAATAATTTCATGGATCAGCGGAAATTTTTCTGATTTTTCGCCAATCACAATATTTTTATATAATAAATCTTTTACTTCATTGATTTTTTCAGTATTACTATAAATTGTTAACAGTGATTCACCTTTAATAACTTGATCGCCAACCTTCTTATGCAATTTTAAACCAACTGCATGATCAATAACATCTTCTTTGGTCTTACGTCCAGCACCTAACATCATCGCTGCGATTCCCAATTCATTCGCAACTAATTCTGTGACCACGCCAGATTGCAATGCAGGTAATTCAAATTGAAATTCGGCTGTCAGTAATTTTTCTGGCCGATCACAAATACTCGTATCCCCTCCTTGATTTTGAACCATTTCCTTAAATTTTGCAAAAGCTGCACCTGAGTGAATCGAGTCTTCCAGTAATTGTCGTGCTTTTTTAAGATCACTCGCTTTTTGGCCCAAAACCACCATCTGACTACCCAAAGCATAACACATTTCCAGCAGATCTTCCGGTCCCTTGCCTTGCAAAGTTGCAATTGCCTCAACAACTTCTAAACTATTGCCGATTGTTTCTCCCAAAGGCTGACTCATGTCAGAAATCACTGCCATTACTTTGCGCTGAGCTAGCTTGCCAATTCTCACCATTGTCTTAGACAATCGTCTGGCATCAGCCAGATTTTTCATAAATGCTCCTTCACCTGTCGTCACATCTAAGACGATAGCATCTGCACCGGCTGCAATTTTTTTGCTCATGATCGAACTGGCAATCAAAGGAATCGAGTCAACAGTTGCTGTTACATCTCTTAAACCGTATAATTTTTTATCTGCCGGAGCCAAATTACCTGACTGACCAATCACGGCTACCTTACTTTTGTTGACCTGGTTAATAAAAGTTGCTTCTGGCAATTCAACCTTGAAACCCGGGATCGACTCTAATTTATCTAAAGTGCCGCCCGTATATCCCAGTCCTCTACCGGACATTTTAGCTACTGGCACTCCTACACTAGCAACTAAAGGAGCCAGCACAAGAGTCGTTGTATCTCCTACACCACCGGTTGAATGTTTGTCTACTTTTATACCCTCGATAGATGATAAGTCAACTACCTCTCCTGAATTAGCCATCGCTAAAGTCAAGGCAGTAATCTCTGCATCTGTCATATCCTGATAAAAAATGGTCATTAGTAGAGCACTCATTTGATAATCCGGTATATTTTCTTTGGTATATTCACTAATAATAAATTGAATTTCTGCTTTTGTCAGCTCCATCCCCTCTCGTTTTTTTTCAATTAAATCAACCATTCTCAGCAAGATAAAACTCACCCTTTCCATTTACATAGGACTTTATAAGCAATTCCATTCCTTTGGTAAAACGGTTTACTAGACCTGCATATTTCGATGAAAACCTTTTCTTCGACTAGATTAACTCATCTGTGTAAAATTGTCAATCTCAATCTAAGTGAGTTCTCCTATTTTTTATTGAGTCAGATTTTTGACACTTTCCCGAAGTCTAATCTTCGTAGCAAATGTCTTGTTAGGAACTCTCTGCTCTGGAAACTCAATCGCATCAACCATAAACTTTGCTGCCGTATAGCCAATTTCAAAAATCGGTTGCTCGATCGTAGTCAAAGCAGGAGCCAGGTAGCTACTCCACTGTAAGCCATCAAAACCAATAACCGAAATATCTTCCGGGATCCGTAGCCCCGCTTCATAAACTGCACGATAACAGCCCACGGCCATTGCATCATTACTACAAAAAACAGCTGTTAAATCTTTTTGTCGTAAGATTTTTTTAGCTGCCTGATAACCTCCTTCGATTTCCAATTCAGCTGTAACAATATTTTCTGACTTAAAGGGCAAAGACGCATCTTTCAAAGCATCCGCATAAGCATTATAACGTTCTTCCAACTGATAGTACTGAGTATCTTCTTTGATCATACCGATATTTTTGTGCCCCATTTTGATCAAATAATTAATTGCCTGATAAGTTCCTTCATATTCCTTAATTATCAACCGGCCAAAATCTCGCTGATTGATCCCGCGATCAATCAAGACACAGGGAAGCTTCTGAAAAAAGTCGCTGGCTAAATCAAAACCTTGCGGCAAAATATTCGGCGTAGCTAGTAAAATTCCATCTACAGAGCGATCCGCTAATTGTTGTAATAATTGTTCTTCTTTTTTGGGACTATGATGTGAATTACACAACAAAAGCATATAACCCAGCGGATTCAGATAACTTTCTACCCCTTTGACAATTTGTGAAAAAAAGAAATCAGTAACGTCTGGAATAATCATACCGATTGTTTTAGAATGACGAGTAACCAAATTAGCAGCAAAAAAATCAGCCTTATACTGATATTGCTCTACCACTTCTAAGACTCGCCTACGAGTTTCATCACTAAAGCGGCTTCCTTTATGATTTAAAATTTGAGAAACAGTCGTCACAGATACTCCAGCAATTTCTGCTATTTGACGAATGGTCATTTTCATGAATTTCCCTCTTTTTTACTCTGGATAATATAATATCCCTTATCTTTTTTGATAATTTCTGCATTACCAAAAGTTTCTGCCATCTGCTTTTTGGCACTTGGTGCACCTTGTTTTTTTTGCAATACAATCGTTAAGGTTCCATTTTCTTTCAATAAATCAAAAGCTTCTATCAAAATCTGATGAACCACTTTTTTTCCTGCACGAACAGGAGGATTACTGATAATTGCTGCATAAGAATTTTCATACACGGATTGATAGACATCAGAAAAGTGAATATCTACTTGTGAAATATGATTTTCCTTAGCATTATGTTCCGCCAGATCCAAAGCCCTTTGATTAATATCTACCATTTCAATCCTTCGACCACTAGCATAAGCCAATGCTAATCCAATGGGACCATAACCGCAGCCGATTTCTAAAAAATTTCCTTGAGGCAAGTCTTCCCAAGAAAAATTATCGATTAAAACACGTGATCCATAGTCTACTCTTTCTTTTGAAAACACCCCGCTATCTGTCACAAAGAAAAAATGTTTGCCTCGTAAGTCGTAAGACCAACGTTCAATGTTATGAGGACTTTGAGGATCCTGATCATAGTAGTGATTACTCATAAGTTACTCCTTTTTTATCTATACTCTTATCATACTGATTTTTCTTTTAATGTAAATGTTTCTTTGATTTTTTCTAGGAGAGATCCTGACTTTATGTTAAACTATTTTTGAACATAAAAAGTCAATCAGAAAATTGACTGATTGACTTTTTACTTTTTTTCGAGGAGATAGACAATGGACGGAAATATGAATTATTATCACATTCCTCGTAGTGAGTGGCAAGGTTTTTATACACCGGGCCATCTGCCTTTAACACAAGAAGAATTAGATAATATCAAAAGTTTGAATGATCGTATTTCAATGAACGATGTAGAAGAAGTATATATTCCAATGTGCCATCTGATTCACCTATATATGAAAGAACTAGAATCATTGGCACTTAGTAAAGGACTGTTTTTACATCGTTATATGAAAGTACCCCCCTTTATCATAGGCATTGCCGGTAGTGTAGCAGTAGGGAAAAGTACTACCGCAAGACTACTGCAAACTCTGCTGTCACGACTATTCCCTAAGCGCGATGTTCAGTTAATGACAACTGACGGCTTCTTATATCCTAATAGAATCTTAGAAGAGCGCGGCATTATGAACCGTAAAGGATTTCCTGAAAGTTATGATATGGAACATCTGATCCGCTTTTTAAACGCGGTAAAATCAAACCATAAAGACTTGAAAATTCCTACTTACTCTCATAACAGCTACGATATTATTGAAGGAAAATTTGCAACAATCTCACAGCCGGATATTTTAATCGTTGAAGGGATCAATGTCTTTCAGTTACCTGCCAATCAGCAAATTTACGTGAGTGACTACTTTGATTTCTCTATTTATGTAGATGCTGATCCAGATTTAATTGAGTATTGGTATCTTGAACGTTTTGAAGCTTTACTGGATACTGCTTTTTTAGACCCTTCCAATTATTACTATAATTATGCTATGGGAGATCGCCAAGATGCACTTGATATGGCAAAATCCGTATGGAAAGAAGTCAATTTGAAAAACTTAGAAGAATATATCTTGCCAACCCGTTCAAGAGCAGATATCATTCTACATAAAACCAACCATCATCAGATCGACCAGATTTCTTTGCGTAAATTCTGAGTCATCTAAAAATATAAAGAATTGAGGAGAATATCGTGACCCACACAGATCCATTGACAGATGTCGAAAAAATCATTGTGTTAGATTATGGCAGCCAGTACAACCAGCTGATCACCCGTCGTATTCGCGAATTTGGCGTTTTTTCTGAATTATTGAGCCATAAAATAACAGCCGCCGAAATTGAAAAAATAGCCCCTAAAGGAATCATCCTTTCTGGCGGTCCTAACAGTGTTTATGATGAAAAATCATTTGGCATCGATGAAGAAATATTTAAATTAGGAATTCCCATCTTAGGTATTTGTTATGGCATGCAGTTAATAACTCACCGTCTTGGCGGTCATGTCGAAAAAGCCAAAAATCGTGAATATGGCAAAGCCGAAATCGAAATCACCAGTAAAAAAGCGCATCTCTTTAGCCAAACCCCAGAAAATCAAGTTGTCTGGATGAGTCATGGGGACCTAGTTGACCAACTTCCTGCAGGTTTTGAGACAGTGGCAACCAGTCCAGCTTGTCCGATCGCTTCGATTCAAAATAAAGAACGTCAGATTTATGGTGTGCAATTTCACCCGGAAGTACGACACTCTGAATACGGTAATGCTTTGTTAAAAGAATTTGCTTTAGAAATTTGTGACTGTAAAGCTGACTGGAGCATGGGAAGTTTCATTGATATGCAAATTGATGCCATCCGTAAAAAAGTTGGCAACCAAAGAGTTTTGTTAGGTCTATCTGGCGGAGTGGATTCTAGTGTCGTCGGTGTCCTCTTACAAAAAGCTATTGGCGATCAATTGACCTGTATCTTTGTCGACCACGGACTATTGCGTAAAAATGAAGCTGACCAGGTGATGGAAAGCTTAGGCGGAAAATTTGGTCTAAATATTATCAAAGTCGATGCTCAAAAACGTTTCTTAGATAAATTGACTGGTGTTTCTGATCCAGAAAAAAAACGCAAAATCATCGGTAACGAATTTATTTATGTTTTTAACGACGAAGCTATCCGACTTGCTGGCCAAAAAGGTATTTCCTTTTTAGCACAAGGTACCTTGTACACTGATGTGATCGAATCAGGAACTGAAACTGCTCAAACGATCAAGAGCCATCATAATGTCGGTGGACTGCCTGAAGACATGAATTTTGAATTGATCGAACCTTTAAACACCTTATTCAAAGATGAAGTTCGTGCTCTGGGAACTGAACTTGGAATGCCCGATGACATTGTGTGGCGCCAGCCTTTCCCGGGACCAGGGTTAGGTATTCGTGTATTAGGTGAGCTGACTGAAGAAAAATTAGAAATTGTCCGTGAATCTGATGCCATTTTACGAGAAGAAATTTTTTCAGCCGGACTGGAACGTGACATTTGGCAATACTTTACCGTATTACCTGGCATTCGCTCAGTCGGCGTTATGGGTGATATTCGTACCTATGATTATACAGTGGGTATCCGCGCCGTGACATCAATTGATGGCATGACTGCTGACTTTGCCCGCATTCCTTGGGATGTATTGCAAAAAGTCTCCGTCCGGATCGTCAATGAAGTCGATCACGTCAATCGGATCGTCTATGATATTACCAGTAAACCACCTGCTACTGTCGAGTGGGAGTAGTTGTAGGAGAGCCAGAAATCCTTGTTTATCAAGGGTTTCTGGCTCTTCTTATTTTTTTACTGCACTTTTATTGCACTTTTTTCATTTCTTTGTTTCGCAAGTAGTCTACAGTAAATTGATTCTTTGG
>DATGVB010000236.1:0-3948 GCA_035300805.1 Tetragenococcus sp.
TAGTTTACTGACAATTGTTTTCTTTGTTAAAAAAAGCAAGCAAAAGAAAGCGGTCCGGCAAAAAAATGTCCTTGCGCTTCAGCAGGCAGATAAAGAAAGAAAAGCTTCTTATTTAAAAGCAAGCTAATCTGTGGGCTGGGACATAATTATTTTCCAATAATAATTCACGAAAAATTAAAACCTGCAATTCAGCAAATCTCGACTTTTGCAACGAGGACCTACTGGAGTGCAGGAGCAATCTTAACAAGTTCGGAAATTTATTATCGTTGGAAAATATGTCCTAACTTTTTTTTTGACTTTTTTTTTAAGTTTGTTAGTATAAAAATTGTGCTTTTTAAAACACACTAGCGCAGTTCATCTACCATCCTGCGTCAACAAAACTAGGAGAAAGAAGGAATAACATGCAAAATAAAAAGGTAAGAGTGCTCACGGTGAATGCAATTATCATGGCATTATATGTTGCCTTAAGCTTTATTTCACCACTTCGGTCGGGTGCGATTCAATTTCGTATGTCGGAAAGTCTGAACCACTTAGTAGTCTTTAATCGGAAAATGCTCTGGGGTGTCTTTGGCGGTGTGCTGGTTTTTAATTTATTTTTTGGAGAAGGTCCATTGGATGTTGTTTTTGGTGGAGCTCAAACCTTACTGGCTTTATTGGCTACAGCCGCTTTAGAAAAGAAAATCCCTAATGTAAAAGCCCGTCTGGCAATAAATGTCGTTTTTTTTACGGTAAGCATGTTTATGATTGCTCTTATGTTGACTTTAACGGCAGAGTTGCCTTTTTGGATGACTTATCTGACGACAGCTTTAAGTGAACTAGTCATCATGAGTCTCTCAGCCCCAGTCATGTATTATGTCAATGAAAAATTAAATTTTGCTGATAAAATCTAAAAAAAAGCTGCAGAAAGTTTAAAAACCCGCTCTTTCTGCAGCCTTTTTTTATTTTTTTGCTTTCAGATCTTCAATTTCAGCGATTCTGAAGTCTTTTCTTTCCAATTGTGTACAAATCACATCTAAGGTTTTTTCACTGACTCCAGAAGCTAAGGTGATCAGAGTTCGACGAATGAACTCGTCTTTATCAATATCCAAGGTAATGCAGCTGGCAATATTGGCATATTTTGAAATGATCCGACTCATGCCGGCCAGATCGCCTTGTTTTCCAGTTGAAGCAATTGTCAAAACATAACTGCCTTCATCAACATTCCAGGATTGTGACAGCATATTAAGTAAAGAGCTATGAGTTAAAATTCCATAAAAATAATTATTCTCGTCAAGAACTGCAATATAAGGAAGCTCTTTGATCGTAAAGAAAACATGGAAGAATGAATCAGTAATATGGATAAATTTTGTTGCGTTTTTTAATAGATAGGTGACAGGCAGATTCATATCTCCACCATTAGATTTATGCCGATAAATATGCATCTTATAGATATTGCCACGGAAAATCTTGCCACTTTCATCTAAAATAGGTACACAACGAAAACCAGATTTTTCTAAGATAGCCAAAGCCTCTTCAAGAGTGCTCATTTCAGTGACCGTTGTTAGATCCTGTTTTTCGTAAACCATCGTTTTTAATAACATACAATTGCCTCCTTTTTTATCTTTATTGCTATTATAATAACATAATTATGTGAATCTTTCTCATTTTTATTTGATTGACATAAATAAAAAATAATGATAACGTTACTATGCTTAAAAGATTTGAAGATGCAGGGGGAGTAATAGTGAATAATAAAAAAGTAGCGCTTGCATGTTCAGAATGTGGTTCGCGTAATTACACATTGCCAGTTTCAAAAAATAAGGGCGACCAACGTTTAGAACTAAAAAAATTTTGCAAATATTGTAACAAGCACACAATTCATAGACAAACGAAATAAGTTACGGTGAAAGGAAGATAGAGATGAAATTTATCCGTGGTGTAAAGGATGAAATGAAGAGAGTAACCTGGCCATCAAAGAAGCAGTTAAAAAAAGATACCTTAGTTGTTATTGAGACATCTTTGATTTTTGCGGTGCTATTTTATCTGATGGATAGTGGTATCCAGAATTTGTTCGCCTGGATTTTAAAATAGCTAGAATCAACTAGTAAAAGCAGCTAGAAAATGCTATAATGTCGATGAGGAAAACTTCGGGGTGTACTTGAAGTTTTTTTATTTTACAAAAAAGGAGCCGAAAGAATGGAAACTTTTGAAAAAAGATGGTACGTATTACATACTTATTCAGGTTATGAAAATCGGGTGAAAACTAATTTAGAATCACGTGCGCAAAGTATGAAAATGGATGATTACATCTTTCGCGTAGTTGTCCCAGAAGAAAAAGAAATCGAAGTTAAAAATGGTAAGGAAAAAGAAGTAGTCCATAAAACTTTTCCCGGCTATGTTCTAGTCGAAATGGTAATGACAGATGAATCCTGGTACATTGTGCGTAATACTCCCGGCGTTACCGGCTTTGTCGGATCTCATGGAGCAGGAAGTAAACCGGCGCCACTGTTGCCAGAAGAGATTAATTCTATCTTACACTCATTGGGAATGAGCACTCGTACAGTGGAATTAAAAGTATCTTTAGGGGAAACCGTTAAAATTATCGAGGGAGCTTTTTCTGGTCTAGAAGGACAAATTACCGAAATTGACGAAGAAAAACAAAAACTGAAAGTAAATATTGATATGTTTGGTCGTGAAACCAGTACTGAGTTAGATTTTGACCAAGTGGATAAGGTTGATTAAGCTGGTTTAAACAATCTCTGAAGTAGTGATCTTTTAAAATAAGATCGGTATTTAAGAGATTGTTTTTTCATGGAAAGATTTAAATGATTTTCATAAAGTTTTCCTTGTTTATTAACTGAATTTTTGTTTGAATATGGTAGAGTAGCTGATTTAAGAAGAATTCTCAAAGAAGGGGTATGCCAGTTGAAAGAAAAAGGTTTTGATCCACAAAAGTACATTGAAGAACAATCAAAGTATATTCTAGAAAGGGTAGATCACTATGATAAACTCTATTTAGAATTTGGTGGTAAATTGATTGGAGATATGCACGCAAAACGTGTATTACCTGGTTTTGATCAAGATGCTAAAATCAAATTATTACACAATCTTAAAGATAAGATCGAAATTATTATTTGTGTTTTTGCTGGTGATATTGAACGTAATAAAATCAGAGGTGATTATGGGATCACTTATGATATGGATATCATGCGCTTGATCGATGAATTAAATGTCTATGAATTAGCTGTAAACAGTGTGGTGATCACTCGTTTTAATGAACAGCCTTCAACTAAGATCTTTATGAATAAATTACAGCAAAGAGGGATCAAGGTTTTTACTCATCATGAAATTGCTGGTTATCCTGCTAAGGTGGATACGATCGTCAGCGATGAAGGCTTTGGTAAAAATCCCTTTATACTAACGGAAAAACCGATCGTTGTGGTGACAGGTCCTGGTGCTGGCAGCGGAAAATTAGCGACTTGTCTGAATCAGCTTTATCATGAAAGCCGCAATGGACGTATTGCTGGATATTCTAAATTTGAAACTTTTCCAGTCTGGAATATTCCTTTAAAACATCCGCTAAATATTGCTTATGAAGCTGCAACAGTTGATTTGAAAGATGTGAATATGCTTGATTCTTTTCACTATGATTATTATGGTAAAGTTGCGGTAAATTATAACCGTGATCTAGAATCTTTTCCAATCATCAAACGAACCATTGAGAAGATCACTGGTAGAGAATCAGAGTTTCATTCCCCCACTGATATGGGAGTAAATCAGGTTGGCTACGGCATCATTGATGACAAAATCGTGCAAAAAGCTGCCAAACAAGAAATAATCCGACGTTATTTGGATACTTTGGCTAATTATAAAAAAGGCTTGGTAGATTATGAAACGGTTCAGCGTATCCAAATTATTATGGAAGAAGTCTCAGTAAAGGCAGAAGATCGACCTTGTGTAAGACCGGCG
>DATGVB010000237.1:0-7266 GCA_035300805.1 Tetragenococcus sp.
TGTATCTCTCAGGACATCCGACGGAACAATTTAAAAAATTGAAACAACGTAAAAATATTGTTATGCTTTCTTCAATTGTTGAAAATACAAATGTGCAGCTCTTGCTTTATTTAACTGCGATACGTGAAATTCGGACAAAAAAAGGAGAACAGATGGCTTTTGCCGATGGAAATGATCCGACAGACAGTATTTCTGTAACGATTTTTCCCACACTTTATCGTAAAGTACGAAAAGATCTAGCAGAAAATCAAGTTTTTTATATTCAAGGGAAAGTAGAACGCAGTAATTATAATAATCAATTACAGTTAATTGCCAATGATTTGGCAGCTGCGCAAAAGAAGGAAGAGCAATTGTCGGCTATGACTTGTTATCTTAAAGTTTCTAAGACACAATCTGCTGCTCTTTTACTTAAACAATTGTATCAGATTATTGCCCAGTTTCCCGGATCAGTACCCGTTATTTTGTTTTACGAAGAAAGTCATGAAACGAAGATGCTGGCTGAAAATAGCTGTTTGCAGTACACTTCTGCAGCAGCCGAAAAACTAGTAAGTGTCTTCGGTAAAGAGAATGTAGTTTTCAAGTAATTTTCAAAGTTTCTTTCATAAGTTTACTTTTCTCAAGACATTTAAGGTAATTAATGATAAAATGTTAAGCGGAATGAAAACTTTGAAAATAAGCACTTGAAGTGTCTTAATAATAATTTTTAATGAGGTGAAAAGGATTATGAAGCGCATTGGAGTTTTAACAAGCGGTGGCGATGCCCCAGGTATGAATGCAGCGATCCGCGCAATTACACGTAAAGCCATTTATCGTGGGATGGAAGTTTATGGAATTAATTATGGCTTTGCCGGTTTAGTGGCAGGAGACATCCGTCGTTTAGAAATAGCAGATGTTGGCGATAAAATTCAGCGAGGAGGAACTTTTCTTTATTCTGCCCGATACCCTGAATTTTCTACTGAAGAAGGTCAATTAAAAGGCATTGAACAATTAAAAAAATTCGGTATTGAAGGTTTAGTTGTTATTGGCGGTGATGGTTCCTATCATGGCGCGATGGCTTTGACTAAACATGGGTATCCGACGATTGGAATTCCTGGTACGATCGATAATGACATTCCCGGAACTGATTTTACGATTGGGTTTGATACGGCGATTAATACTGTATTAGAATCTTTAGACAGAATTCGCGATACAGCAACCAGTCATGTACGTACCTTTGTAATTGAAGTAATGGGTCGTAATGCAGGAGATATTGCCTTGTGGGCCGGTGTTGCCGGCGGCGCGGATGAAATTATCATTCCCGAACATGAGTTTAACATGGAAGAAGTGGCTCGGACGATTCAAGAAGGGCGCGATCGTGGCAAAAAACATTGTCTGATCGTTTTAGCCGAAGGAGTAATGGGCGGTAATGAGTTTGCTGAAAAGCTAAAAGAATACGGTAATTTCCATACGCGAGTATCAATTTTAGGACATGTTGTCCGTGGAGGTTCTCCAACTGCTCGTGACCGTGTGCTTGCCAGTAAATTTGGCGTCTATGCGATTGACTTATTACAAGAAGGTAAGGGCGGTCTATGTGTTGGCTTAGTTGATAATAAGGTCGTTGCCTCTAATATTGTTGAAACTTTAGAAAGTAATCAGCATAAGCCTGATTTGAGTTTATTTAGTCTTAATCGCGAATTATCTTTTTAATTCAAGGGGTAAAAGTTGTTGGTAAAGTTAAATCAAAGAATAGGAGCAAATCATTCATGAAAAAAACAAAAATCGTTAGTACTTTAGGACCAGCGAGTAATTCAGTAGACACTATTGTTAAACTGATCGAATCCGGAGCCAATGTTTTTCGCTTTAACTTTTCTCATGGAACTCATGAGGAACACCTTGATAGAATGGAAATGGTCCATCAGGCAGTTGAGACAACAGGTAAAGATGTAGCGATTTTATTAGATACCAAAGGAGCTGAGATCCGCACCACAGTTCAGGCTACCGCCAATGGCAAAATTAACTTTACTAGCGGAGATACTCTTCGAATCGCTATGGATCCTGAACTTGAAGGAACTCAGGAAAAAATCGCAGTGACATATGAAGGATTATTTGATGATGTTCATGAAGGCGGTCATATCTTATTTGATGACGGCTTAATTGATATGCTGATTTTAGAAAAAGATCATCAAAACCGTGAGTTAATAGTTGAAGTCCAAAATACGGGGGTTTTAGGTTCTCGCAAAGGAGTCAATGCTCCTGGTGTAGCGATCAATCTACCGGGAATTACTGAAAAAGATGAAGAAGATATCCGTTTTGGCTTACAACATGAAATTAATTTTATTGCAGCTAGTTTTGTCCGCAAGGCGCAAGACGTTTTGGATATTCGTGAAATTTTAGAAGATACAAATATGACACACGTTCAAATTTATCCTAAAATTGAATCACAAGAAGGAATCGACAATATTGATTCGATTTTAAAGGTATCTGATGGCGTCATGGTTGCCCGCGGTGATATGGGTGTAGAGATCCCGGCTGAGATGGTTCCGATGGTGCAAAAAGATATTATTAAAAAATGTAACGCCGTAGGAAAAGCTGTCATTACCGCAACGCAAATGCTTGAATCGATGCAGGAAAATCCGCGTCCCACTCGTGCAGAAGCTTCCGATGTAGCTAATGCGGTTTTTGACGGGACAGATGCTACTATGCTTTCAGGTGAATCTGCAAATGGTAACTATCCGGTAGAAGCAGTTGCTACTATGGCTCGCATTGATGAAGAAGCAGAAAAAGCCATGTTAAGAAGAGGCAGTTATCAAATCAATCAGTTCGATAAAACCAATGTAACGGAAACGATTGGTCTTTCGGTAGCTCGAGCAGCTAAAAATTTAGGTGTCAAATGTATAGTAGCTGCAACTGAATCAGGTCACACCGCTAAAATGATTTCTAAGTATCGCCCGGATGCTAATATTCTGGCAGTAACTTTTGATGAACGAACGAAACGTGGTTTGATGATGAACTGGGGTGTATATCCGACTGTTACTGCAAAACCGGCCACAACGGATGAAATGTTTGAACTTGCTACAAAAAAATCAGTTGAATTAGGTTTTGCCCAAGAAGGGGACTTGATTTTGATTACTGCGGGTGTTCCAGTAGGTGAACGAGGAACGACCAACGTTATGAAAATCCAGCTGATTGGTTCTAAATTGCTTGATGCCCAAGGTGTGGGCGGTCATTCAGTCGTAGCAAATACAGTCGTGGCTATGAATGCCCAAGAAGCAATTGCTAAAGCCCGAGAAGGAATGGTTTTAGTTGTGCCGTCAACGGATAAAGAATATATGCCTGCCATTGAAAAAGCCAGTGCACTGGTTGTTGAAGAAGGCGGACTTACTTCGCATGCTGCCGTGGTTGGCGTGGCTACAGATCTGCCGGTAATCGTTGGTGCAAAGGATGCAACTGAGATCATTAAAGATGGTGAGTTAATTACTGTTGATCCTCGCCGTGGTATCGTCTATCGAGGCGAAACAACTGCAATTTAATAAAATAATAACTAGAAAGACTCAAGATGAAGAATCACTCTTGATTAGGACAAACTTTGTCTTGAGTACTCCTAGTTTTTGAAAAGGTGTCAAGAAAATGTCATTGACAAAGGACTTTTACGTCTGTATAATAGCTTTTGTTGCTTAGAGGTGATAGAAATGAAATGGTCATTAATGGAGTTGAGAAAATATCAGGATTCCCCATTATACTTTGATCAGACGCTTGAACTAGAAGCAGAATTATTGCAAAGAAATAATCAGATCCTAGCAGCTGGGCCAGTTACAGTCAGTGGTTGGGTCAATGTTGAGGATAACGATTATTTATTGCATTATACACTTGATGTTGTATTAACACTACCATCTAGTCGCTCATTAACAGCGGTTGATCTGCCAATGCATTTTAGCGTCGATGAAGTGTTTATGACACAGCAGCAATTTGAACAACGTGATGAAAACATAGCCGCTGAAGAAGTGCTGATTTTGACCACTCAGACGCTGGACTTGAATGATTCAGTTGTAGATAATATTTTACTTGAGATCCCGATGCAAATTTTGACTGATGAAGAAAAAAAATCAGGTGATTTTCCCTCAGGAGATGGCTGGGAAGTTATTTCCGAAGAAGAATATCATAAGCAAAAAGCGGATCAGGAGCTAACAAACGATCCTCGTCTTGCTGATTTATCTGACCTTTTAGATGATTCTAAAGAAGATAAGAAGTGAGATTGGAATAAATTATTAAGCCTAAAAGCTTTTTTGATATAAGGAGGTGTAGTAGATGGCAGTACCAGCTAGAAAAACTTCAAAATCTAAGAAGAACAAACGTCGTACGCATTACAAATTGACAATCGGTGGTTTAACTGAATGTCCAAATTGTGGTGAAATGAAAAAAAGCCATCATGTATGTGCAAATTGCGGTTATTATGATGGGAAAGACGTTTCTGCAAAAGAAGAAGCATAATTCATTTTAATCAGAAAATGAACATAAACCTTAGGCTAACCATGGAAGCCTAAGGTTTATTTGTTTTTATTTAAAAAAATGAGGTTATTCTCATTTAATTTTGATTAAACTCTTTTTTATTTCTCTGACTAATGATAAACTTTTACTTGTATTGTTGGTTGAAATAATAATTGAAAAAAGGTGGGGAGTTTTCTTGAATAATATCTTAATTATTGAAGATGAAAAAAATCTGGCCCGTTTTGTTGAATTAGAATTACAGCATGAAGGCTATCATACAGAAGTACATTATAACGGGCGAACGGGTTTAGATGCTGCCTTGAATAAAGATTGGGACACTATCTTATTAGATTTAATGCTGCCCGAGTTAAACGGTTTAGAGGTCTGTCGCCGAATCAGGCAGGTCAAAGATACTCCAGTCATTATGATGACAGCTCGTGATTCTGTGATCGACCGTGTTTCTGGTTTAGACCACGGCGCGGATGATTATATAGTAAAACCATTTGCTATTGAAGAGTTATTAGCTAGGCTGCGAGCTTTGTTACGCCGTATTGATATTGAGAGTGACAAGAATGCCGGAAAACAAACGACTTTGCGTTATCGTGATTTAGTGATTGAAAAAGAAAATCGGGTAGTGCGTAGAGATTCAGATGTTATCGAGTTGACTAAAAGAGAATATGAATTACTGCTGATGCTGATGGAAAATATCAATGTTGTTTTATCAAGAGATGTATTGTTAAAAAAAGTCTGGGGCTATCAGACAGAAATCGAAACAAATGTAGTGGATGTCTATATTCGTTACTTACGCAATAAGATTGATGTTTATGGTGAAGACAGTTACATTCAAACTGTTCGTGGTACAGGGTATGTGATGCGCTCGTGAAAATGAAAAATAAGCAGAAAAAAGGACTTAAAAAAAACTCATTAATGGTAAAGTGGGCTTTTGCGAGTTCTTTCTTTATATTTATCATCTTTACCTTTTTTGCTATTATTACTTATCATACAGCCATTACTTTGATATTGGATAGAGAACAAGAAGAAGCTGAACAATCTACCTTTGAGGCGGCATCGCACTTATCCAATGCTACAGAAGAACTGGATAAAGCAAGCTCGTATCATTTTTTGACTGGTTTTTCAAATGGGCAGGAAAACCAGAGAAACGATCGATATGACCCAACAAATGATCAAATGATTTTTTCAGATATCGGCCAGCCTGAATTAAGTCTTTATGTTTATGATTTAGCCGGTAAACTTGTCTTTGCAACGACAGATGAAGATTGGTCATTAGCTTCAAAAAAAAATGAGAAACCAACGATCATTACAAAGAATGAAATAAAAGGTTTTTTGCTCAACCAGCCAGTTTACTCAAAAGAAACGCGAGAAATTGTCGGTTATGTTCAGGGCTTTTATGATTTATCAGCATTTTTTGTAATTAGACAAAAATTATTATTGACGCTTATTTCTTTGGAACTGCTTGTTTTATTGTTAAGTGCTTTAGTTGGTTATTTACTATCCTTACATTTCTTAAATCCCCTTAAAAAAATCAGAAATACAATGGAGGAGATCCAAGAAAATCCGCAAGCAGATATTCATGCACCACAGCTTAAAACCAACGATGAGCTCGCTGATCTAGCTGATATTTTCAACTTAATGTTAGATAGAATGCGTTCATACACAGAACAGCAAGAACAATTTGTAGAGGATGTTTCTCACGAGTTACGCACACCTGTGGCAGTGATAGAAGGACACTTGAGCATGTTGAAGCGTTGGGGAAAAGATGATCCGGAGGTGCTGGCAGAATCCATTGATGCTTCTTTACAAGAAATTACTCGGATGAAAACCCTAGTTCAGGATATGCTGGATTTATCTCGTGCAGAACAAGTCGATATCTACTATAAAAATGAAAGTTCCCCAGCCAAAGAGGTAGTTTATCAAATTTTCAATAATTTTAAAATGCTGCATCCAGAATTTACTTTTACGATTGATGATGATCTATCCGAAGAAAAGGATGTTCAAATTTATCGTAATCATTTTGAACAAATATTAATTATCATTTTAGATAATGCGGTAAAATATTCAGCCGATCGTAAAGAAATCCACCTTTCTATTTCAACTAGCCGTGAAGACTTAGAGTTAGTGATTCAAGATTTTGGTGAAGGGATCGCAGCCGAGGATATCAAGAAAATTTTTCACCGTTTTTATCGTGTGGATAAAGCCCGTTCTCGTTTAAAGGGCGGTAACGGTCTAGGCCTATCGATCGTAAAAAAATTAGTAGCTAGTTATCAGGGCACCATTGCTGCTGAAAGTAGTTTAGGGCAGGGAACAATTTTCAGAATTAACTTGCCTTTGCTAAAAAGCACAATTAATGAAACTGAATAATTAAGTTAGAAAAACAGCTAAAAGCACTTTTAAAAGGGAAGGTTACGAATGATAGAGACGAGCTGTTGTTTAAAGTTCGCCTCTATTTTTTTCTTTAATTTATTACCCTTTTGTTGTTGCATTTTATTAAAAGAATTGCTATATTAATAAATGTCTTCATTGAGACAACTCGTTTTAACAAAAGAAAAAATTCTAAATTTTTTCTTGACGATTTTAAAAACAAATGATATTATGACATAGGTTATTAATTGAGGTATGTTAATAATATTATTTGGTCCAGTAGTTATAAATCTTTTATAAAAAAGGCTTGACAATTCCATGTCCGGCTGATAAGATATAAAAGTTGCTACGGCGACTAAAAGTAGACCTTTGAAAACTGAACAAAGCAAGCAAACGAACCAATGTGTAGGGCGCTTCTATGAG
>DATGVB010000238.1:0-7362 GCA_035300805.1 Tetragenococcus sp.
ATTTAGAAATCGATGTGGCTTTTCCTGAATTAGGGATCAAGCGTCTGTTAGCTAGTTTTGCTCCCATTGAAAAAGTAAAGTGAAGGAGGAAAACCTGTGGTCGAAAAAAAAGTTATTACAAGAGCACAGCAATTACGTGAGCAGTTGAATCAATATTCTTATGAGTACTATGTAAAAGATCACCCCACAGTCGAAGATTTTGTTTATGATGAACTTTATCGTGAACTGGTGGAAATTGAAGACAAGTATCCAGAGCTGATCAGCGAAGACTCACCCACCCAGCGTGTGGGAGGAACAGTTTTAGCCGGCTTTGAAAAAGTAGTCCACCAAGTGCCGCTTTACAGCTTAAATGATGTTTTTAATAAAGAAGAGATCACAGCTTTTGACCAGCGGGTAAGAAAAGCCATCGACGCAGATTTCTGTTATACCTGCGAACTGAAAATTGATGGTTTATCGGTATCTCTGCGTTATGAAAAAGGGCGTTTTGTTCAGGGAGCTACTCGTGGAGATGGTTCGGTGGGCGAAAACATTACGGCGAATTTAAAAACCGTTAAATCGATTCCTTTGCAGCTAAAAAAACCTTTGACGATAGAAGCGCGCGGTGAATGCTACATGCCCAAAAAATCTTTTATGAAACTGAATCAGAAAAGAGAAGAAGAAGGTCAAGAAGTCTTTGCAAATCCACGCAATGCTGCGGCAGGCAGTTTACGCCAACTTGACTCGTCGATCACTGCCAAACGTAATTTGAGTACTTTTTTGTACTCAGTAGCCAGCATTGAACCCTTACAGTCTAGAGGACAATTTGCTGCTCTGGCTGAGTTAGATGAGCTGGGTTTTCGGACTAATCATGAAAGACGAAGCTGTGCTACGCTTGATGACGTCTGGGCTTATATCGAAGAGTTTGAGGAAAAAAGAAAAGAACTGCCCTATGAAATTGATGGTGTGGTGATCAAAGTCGATCAGTTTGCTCAGCAGGAAAGTTTAGGCTTTACTGTTAAAGCGCCGCGCTGGGCAATTGCCTATAAATTTCCGCCCGAAGAAGCCGATACGGTTATCCGCGATATCGAGTGGACTGTCGGCAGAACTGGCGTTTTGACGCCGACAGCCGTGATGGATCCTGTCAAAGTAGCAGGAACTACCGTAAGCCGGGCAAGTCTGCACAATGCGGATTTTATTGCCACAAAAGAAATACGCTTAGCCGATCATGTGGTTATTTACAAAGCAGGTGATATTATCCCGGAAGTTTCTCATGTTTTAAAAGAAAGTAGAACCGCAGCGAGTGAGGACTATCCAATTCCTGAAAAGTGTCCGATTTGTGACAGTCAGCTGGTGCATCTGGATGACGAAGTAGCTTTACGCTGTATCAATCCGAAGTGCCCGGCTCAAATCAAAGAGCAGATGAATCATTATGTTTCACGCAATGCCATGAATATTGATGGTTTAGGTCCTCGTTTGATTGCACAAATGTATGAGAAGGATCTGATCAGAGATGTTGCCGATCTTTATTATCTGTCAGAAGACGATCTGCTCAAATTAGATAAAGTTAAAGAAAAATCAGCCAATAATTTACTTGCTTCCATTAATGAAAGTAAGAGCCGTTCTGCTGAACGCTTGTTGTTCGGTCTAGGTATCCGTCATGTGGGTGCCAAGGCAGCTAAAATTTTATTAGAGCACTTTGCTGACATACGACGATTGGAACAAGCTAGTATTGAAGAGATCCAGGAATTAAATACATTAGGCAGTGCGATTGCCGAAAGTGTCGTCACTTACTTTGAAAAAAACGAGGTTCATGAGCTGTTAGCCGAATTAGAAAAAGCCGGAGTCAATTTTAATTATTTAGGTAAAACAACTTCTGAACTTGCTCAAGTTGAATCAGTCTTTAAAGACAAAACGGTTGTTTTAACCGGCAAACTGACGCAATATACCCGTATACAGGCCAAAGCGAAAATTGAGAGCTTAGGAGGCACGGTCACCGGCAGTGTTTCTAAAAATACGGATATTGTGGTGGCTGGCACAGAAGCGGGCAGCAAGCTGACAAAAGCTGAAAATTTAGGCATTACTATCTGGAATGAAGCAGACATGGTCAAGGCCTTTGAAAAAAGTGAAGAATCATGATAAAAATAAAAATCTTTATTGAAAATCATTCAATGATTTTCAATAAAGTGCTATAATACAGTGCAAATGCCTGTAAACAAGTAAGATTAATGGGGGGATATTATGGCAATCAGTGAAGAACAAGTAAAACATGTTGCCAATTTAGCAAAATTATCATTTAAGGATGATGAATTACATCAGTTTACCGAACAGTTAGGTGAAATCATCGATATGTTCGAATCATTAAGTGAGGTAGATACAGAAGGTGTAGCACTTACTTCAAATGTGGTAAATGAAATCAATGTAGTCCGTGAAGATAAAGCTGTAAAAACCGTTGGTCGAGAAGCTTTATTAAAAAATGTACCTGAAGCTGAAAAAGGCTTTATTAAAGTACCAGCAATTATTGATGAGGGGGTAGACGCCTGATGACTGAGGTTTATGGTAAAAGTTTAGCACAATTGCATCAAATGCTGGTCAATAAGGAAATAAGTGTCCTTGAACTTGTTCAACAGACTTTTGATCGTATTAAGAAAACAGAAACAGATGTGGATGCCTTTTTAACTCTAAATGAAGAGAAAGCTCTGGCTATGGCTAAAGCTTTGGATGAAAAGGGGATCGATGAAACGGATCTTTTAGCCGGAATTCCGATTGGTATCAAAGATAATATTGTCACCAAAGATCTGTTAACGACCGCCGCTTCAAAAATCTTATATAATTTTGAACCGATCTATGATGCAACAGTAATGGAAAAGGTCTACGATTCGGGAATGATCCCGGTAGGCAAATTAAATATGGATGAGTTTGCCATGGGTGGAAGTACAGAAAACTCACATTTTAAAACCACTAAAAATGCCTGGGATAAAACGAAGGTTCCCGGCGGATCCTCTGGTGGTTCGGCTGCAGCAGTTGCCAGCGGTCAGATCCCCATTTCTCTGGGAAGTGACACAGGAGGATCGATCAGACAGCCAGCCGCTTTTAATGGGATCGTTGGCATGAAACCGACTTATGGTCGAGTTTCTCGTTTTGGCCTGATTGCCTTTGGCTCTTCTTTAGATCAGATTGGACCTTTGACCCGAAATGTCTATGACAACGCCTTAGCACTTACTGCCATTAGCGGTCACGATGTCAAAGACGGCACCTCATCAGCTCAAGAAGTACCTGATTTTACTGCTGGGCTTGATGGCGACATTAAAGGGATGAAAATAGCCTTACCGAAAGAATATCTGGATAAGGGAGTTGATGATGGGGTCCGTAAGACGATCTTACAAGCAGCTGATAAATTTAGAGAACTAGGTGCAACAGTTGAAGAAGTCAGTCTGCCTTATTCTAAATATGGAGTAGCCGTTTATTATATAATTGCCTCCTCAGAAGCCAGTTCTAATTTGCAGCGTTTTGATGGTATCCGCTATGGTTACCGTAGTGAAACTGCTAATAGTCTAGAAGAAGTCTATGTAAAATCTCGGACAGAAGGTTTTGGTGATGAGGTAAAACGCCGGATCATGCTGGGGACTTTCTCACTCAGTGCAGGTTATTATGATGCTTATTTCAAAAAAGCTGCCCAGGTACGTACCTTGATCAAAAATGACTTTACCAAAGTTTTTGCCGACTACGATTTGATCATTGGGCCGACTACACCTACAGTCGCTTATAATATCGGCGAAAACATTAAAGACCCTCTGACAATGTATATTGGGGATATTCTGACGATCCCAGTCAATTTAGCTGGTTTGCCTGGTATGTCGATCCCGGCTGGATTTTCTGACGATCTGCCAGTGGGCTTACAAATCATTGGAAATCATTTTGATGAAAATATGATGTACAAAGCTGCTTATGCATTTGAACAGGCAACTGATTTTCATCAACAAAAACCAGCAATTCTAAGAGGGGGTAAATAATGAATTTCGAAACAGTGATCGGACTAGAAGTCCACGTAGAACTAAAAACCAATACAAAGATTTTTTCACCAGCCGCTAATCAGTTTGGTTCTGAACCTAATAGCAATACCAATGTGATCGACTGGGGCTATCCCGGAGTATTACCGGTCATGAATCGCTCTGCCTTAGAATATGGCATGAAGGCAGCTCTGGCTTTGAATTGTCAGATTTCACAAGAAACTCATTTTGATCGGAAAAATTATTTTTATCCGGATAACCCAAAAGCCTACCAGATCTCTCAATTTGATGAACCGATCGGTCACGACGGCTGGATCGAAATTGAAGTTGACGGTAAAAAGAAAAAAATCAGAATTGAACGAGTTCATTTAGAAGAAGATGCCGGAAAAAATATGCACGGTATCGGTGGCTACTCTTACGTTGATCTGAACCGACAAGGAACGCCATTGATCGAAATTGTATCAGAAGCAGATATGCGCTCCCCTGAAGAGGCTTATGCTTATCTGGATGCTTTACGTTCAGTAATTCAGTTTACGGATGTTTCTGATGTGAAGATGGAAGAAGGTTCCATGAGATGCGATGCCAATATTTCTCTGCGTCCTTTAGGTCAGGAAAAATTCGGTACTAAAACAGAATTAAAAAACTTGAATTCACTTAGTTTTGTGCGCAAAGGCTTAGCTTTTGAAGAAAAACGACAAACTAAAGTGCTGTTATCAGGCGGTCAGATCCAGCAGGAAACTCGCCGTTTTGACGAAGCAAGTGGCAAGACGCTTTTGATGCGTGTCAAGGAAGGTTCTTCCGATTACCGTTATTTCCCGGAACCGGATATCCCTAATTTTGTGATCGACGATCAATGGGTCAAAGAAATCAGGGAATCACTGCCAGAAATGCCGAATGTCCGTAGAGAACGCTATGTGAATGAACTGGGGATCCCTGAATATGATGCCATGGTATTGACTTTGTCCAAAGAGATGTCGGATTTCTTTGAGCAAACGATTAAAGCAGGTGCGGATGCCAAACAAGTCTCTAACTGGTTGATGGGTGAAGTTTCAGCTTACTTAAATAGTGAAAAACTAGAATTATCCCAAACTAAACTAAGCCCTGATAATCTTGCTGGTATGATTAAATTAGTTGAAGATGGTACGATCAGCTCTAAAATTGCTAAAAAAGTTTTTCGTGAACTGATTCAAAATGGTGGCAATGCCAAAGAAGTCGTTGAGAATAAAGGTCTGGTACAGTTATCAGATCCAGCTCAGCTATTAACGATCATCAATGAAATTCTGGATAATAATCAACAATCAATTGATGACTTTAAAAAGGGGAAAGATCGTGCAATCGGCTTTTTAGTAGGTCAGACGATGAAAGCTACCCGTGGTAAAGCAAATCCAGGTGTGGTCAATAAGTTGTTGAAACAAGAATTAGAAAAACGCTAAGAGGTCCTAAATGAAGAAAGCCCGGGTAATTTATAATCCAACTTCTGGAAAAGAATTAATGAAAAGAAATCTGGCTGATATTTTAGATGTACTTGAACAAGCCGGTTATGAAGCTAGTTCCTATGCAACTACACCTCATCCGTTTTCAGCGCGTGATGAAGCTAAAAGAGCTGGTAAAGCTGGCTTTGATTTAATAGTTGCGGCTGGTGGTGATGGTACGATCAATGAAGTAGTCAATGGAATCGCACCTTTAAGAAAAAGGCCTAAAATGGCGATTATTCCTGGCGGTACAACAAATGATTATGCCAGAGCCTTGAAGATCCCACGGGGAAATGTCAGGCAAGCTGCTGAAGTAATTTTAAAGGGACAGACAGTCAAAATGGATATCGGTAAGACGCCTGATAATTATTTTGTTAATATTGCAGCTGGAGGACATTTGACCGAACTGACTTATGAAGTGCCTTCAGAATTAAAAAGTGTGTTTGGTTATTTAGCTTATCTAGCCAAGGGAGCTGAACTACTACCTCAAATTCGACCGATCCCCATGCATTTTAAGTATGATGAAGGAATCTATGACGGGAAAGCCTCAATGTTTTTTTTAGGACTGACGAATTCAATTGGCGGTTTTGAGCAAATTGCCCCTGATGCAAAGCTTGACGACGGGAAATTTTCACTGATCATTATCAAGACGGCTAATGTATTTGAAATCTTGCATCTGATTGCCTTAATGTTGCGTAATGGCAGTCATATAAGAGATCGACGGATCATTTACACGAAAACGTCTAAGTTAGAAGTTTCGGCACCTAAATCTAAAAAACGTTTAATGATCAATCTGGATGGTGAATATGGCGGTGATGCGCCAATGAGTTTTGTTAATTTACATCAGCATATCGAGACTTTTGCTAATTTGGACGAAATTGCCGATGGTGCTATGTCTAAGGAAGAGGAATTAGAAGAAATCAGTGAAGATTTCATCAAAGAACTAGAACGTTTAAGTGGAGAAAATACAGACGAAAAATGAGATGAGAAAACCTAGAGCGTCGTTGATGTTCTAGGTTTTCATTAGGAAAAAATAACTTTAGAGAAAATAAAAGGAGAAAAAATGGAAGTTCCAGTAAAAAAGAACCAAGAATTAGAAGTTGAAATTATTGACCTGACTCATCAGGCAATGGGCGTTGCTAAAATCGATGGCTTTCCAGTTTTTATCGAAAATACTTTACCGCAAGAAAATGCACGGATAAAGATTATTAAAGTAGGTAAAAAATTTGCCATTGGCAAGTGCTTAGAATTAATCAAAACAAGTCCTCATCGCCAAGAAGTCGAAAATGAGGACTTGCTACGTACAGGAATTGCGCCTTTAAGTCATTTGAGCTACCCGCAGCAACTTCTGTTTAAGCAAGATCAGGTCGAAAATGTCATAAAAAAGGTGGCTAAGATGCCTGAGATAAAAGTCGCACCGACTATGGGAATGAAAAAACCAGATAGCTATCGTAATAAGGCTCAGATCCCTGTTCAAAAAATACATGGCCAATTAACAACTGGTTTTTATCATAAAAATAGCCACCGCTTAGTCTCCGTCGATGATTTTATGATTCAAGACAAAAAAATTGATCAGGTAATTGCTATTGTTCGTGAAATTCTACAGTTTTATAAAGTCAAGGCTTATAACGAACAAGCTCATGAAGGTTTTTTACGTCATATAATTATCCGTCGTGGTCATTATTCTCATGAAATGATGGTGGTTTTAGTCACTCGTAAAGAAAAATTCTTTAAAGGACCAGAAATTGCTCAAAAAATTCATGAGAGATTACCTGAAGTCGTTTCTGTTATGCAGAATATTAATAGTGAGCAAACCAATGTCATTTTAGGTGAGCAAGAAAAAGTTTTATACGGCCAAGCTTATCTGACTGACCAGTTATTAGGAAAAAAATTCCGCATTTCAG
>DATGVB010000239.1:0-6590 GCA_035300805.1 Tetragenococcus sp.
AGCGTAAACTAATTCCCGCACCTAATACATTATAAGTCAATACCCCCGCTAAAAAAGAGGAAACAATCAACAAAACATGAATGATTGTTTCTCTGATACTCGTAAAGCGATTAATTTTAACAAACACTTTTGTAAACAATCCAATCGCTAAGTAAAAGAAAACGACGAGAAACAAATGATTAAAAAATGTATTTACTGGAATATTGATTAAAGGATAGAGGAAAAAATAAGAAAACAGGTGGGACGCAATGATGACCATTGAATCTAAAAGCATTAAGATCAGCCGCTTTAGATTTCTATTCATAGTTAAAACTCCTTTTAAGCTTACTTTCAAAATAAATTTTTAGTTAATTTCAACTCAATCAGTATAGCATATTTAACGATTTTTGTCATCAAAGCATGAGCGCATTAAGTGTTATTTACTTTGTGACCACAGTACATTTGTTACACAAAAGAATGCAATTAGAGAACCAAAAAGGAAGATATAGAAATGAATCTATACCTTCTGAATATTCTCATCAACACCAGTTGACAAAGAGCCCTTATTCACGATATTCTGGAAGGCTAAAGTTCAACAGCAAATCGTATTTTAAAGATAAATCAAGTAAGGTGGTTAAACGATTGGTTTGTTTATAAGCCCACGCCACATCTGTTGCATATTGATGGGTTCCCGGTTGCAATGGATTCCATCTCATCTTATATAATGTGTCTTGTTGATAATATGGATTATTGATGTAGCTGCTTGAAATCCATTTAGCTCCACCAATAATGGCATCTTCTACAGTAAACCAGCCTTGTTCATAAGCAGTTTTTGCTCCAAGTCTTTCTGGATCGCTGTCGACTGCGCCGATTCCGAACATATTATAGACTGTTTTTCCATTTACTTTTATTCCAGTCGCTAATTTTGAGGAGCCATTCCCAGTTTCTAATAAAGCATGCGCGATAAGATAAATTTCGTTAATGTTTGCTTTGCGACTTGCTTTTTGGAAGGTCTTACCGTGGCCTTTTAGTATACCAGCACTTTTTAATTCCGTATTTAGATCTTTTACGCTAATTCCTGAAGAACCAGACAATACCAAATATTGAAGATAATCATTACTGTTTACGGTATTTCCAGGGTTAACGTACTTCTCAACTTCAGCTTTTGTCGCATTTCTCCAGCCGCCCCCTTGTTTTGACATTTGTGGGGTTCGATTCATTTGGATGGAAATCATCTCAGTTAGGCTGACGTTATAATTTGTTTCTCTTATTATAATGTTTGATAAATCATATTTTTTATCGGCTAGATATTTATAAGATTCTGCTCGAGCATTCAATGAATAATCTACGAACTCGCTTTTTAGTAACATATTATAATAGGATAAAGCAGAGGAGAATTTTTTCTTTTTGTGATTACTTACGCCAAGATCTAAAATTCTTTGGCCAGCTTTGTTAACAGCTTTTATAAGCTGCTCATCATTTGGAAAGAAGCTTAACCCATCATGTGCTTTATACCAAGCATCTGATGCCGTTTTTCCATTGATTGATTGTGTGTAAAATTGTTTCACTGTTGTGTAAGGATAATTTTTCTCTGCTTGTTCATTAAAGCCAACTGCTTTGTTTCTGAGCGAGTTGGATACTTTCTTTTCATTGATAATTAATTGATAATAACTTCTTGCTGCACTATATTTTTTATTTCGATGATTGCTTACTCCCATCGCATAAATTCGTTCGCCGGCTGATTCAAAAGCCGCCGCTACTTTTTTATGGCTAGGGAAATAAGTTTTAAATTTTTCAGCTTCATTCCATGCACTTGTCGCGTTTTTTGCTTTGAGTACGCTTTGGTACATGTTTTCTGCTGTAGATAATTTTTGCTTATTGTTCGCTTGGGCTAAATAAACCGTTGCTTCTTCTCGCATAGCTGTCGGAACCTTATCTTCTTTTGTAAGCATTATATAATAATTAGCTGCTTGTTTATATTGACCTTTGCGGTGATTTGTAAGCCCTAAATCATAGATTCGTTGCCCCGCTGCTGCAAAAGCATCCGATAATAAAGAAGATTTTGGAAACGATGCTTTAAAATCTTCTGCGGCTAGCCAAGATTCTGTAGCAGTTTTTGCATTAACTACAGCTTGATACATTGTAGAAGCCGTTGCAAGAGGCTGTCCAGCTTGTGCTTGGACTAAATAGACTTTGGCTAAATCTTGTATCTTACTCGGAACAGCACTTTCTTCAACCACCATTGAATAATAAGTGATGGCTTGTTTGTAATTTTTCTTTCGATGATTTGAGACTCCTAAATCATAGATACGTTGCCCCGCTGCTGCAAAAGCTTCAGAAATTTTTTCATGGCCACTGTAAATTGACTTAAATTCTTGTGCAGCCAACCAGGCTTCTGATGCTGTTTTCGCATTTAAGACTTCTTCCAACATCAAATCCGCTGTCGCTATTTTTTCTCCTGCCCCTGCTTTTTCTAGGTATGTACCTGCAAGCTTTCGCATAGATTGTGGTAAATGTTCTTCATTTACAAGCATTGAATAATAGGTAATCGCTGACGCAAAATTTCCTTTTTGATGATTGGTAATTGCCATACGATATATACGATCCCCTGCCGCTTCAAATGCAGCACCTAATCGCCCATCTGTCGGATAATTCTCTTTGAATTCTTGAGCCGCTAACCAGGCTTCTGTAGCGGTTTTTGCATCTACAACGGCTTGATACATATTATCTGCTGAGGCAACTTGTGTTGGCTTTTCTGCACCTTGTAAATAGAGCTGCGCTTCAGCTCGTATTGTTTCAGGGACTAATTCTTCTTCGTATAACCATGTGTAAAAACTTTTAGCTGCTTTCGCGTTTCCTTTATTTGCGTTTGATTTTGCCATGTCATAAATACGACGTCCGGCTGCTTCAAAAGCACTCGTTAATTTCTCGTGTCCTTGGTAACTCGCTTTAAAATCTTGAGCGGCCAACCAAGCTTCAGTGGCTGTTTTTGCACGGATAACTTCTTCATACATCGTTTCAGCAGTTGGTAGGTTTAAAGTAATTGGCTTTGATGGAGCTTCAGAAGGTTTTTCTGCTTCTTCATTTTTCTCCGTCTTTTCAGCATTTTCTGGTTCTTCTTCGTTTATTTCTTCTGTCTGTTCTTGCGGTGCTTCTTCATTTTCTGGTAATGCTTGTTCTTCAGTAATCTTCACTGCATCTTTTGGAGAATTTTCAGGCTGTTCGATTTGCTGATTCACCTTTTCTGAAGAATCAACCGTTTCAGCCTGCGCATCTTTTGCCATAACTCCCATTAAAGTAAACATCGCACTAGTGGTCAATAGCGTCTTTTTTGTGAATATTATATTTTTTTTAGACATATGATCTCCTAATTTAATTTATGCGGTCATTTTCCATTTCACTTATTAACGAACGGATTTAAAATAAACATCAATTCCATCCGCAACGGCTTTAGCTGCTTTTTGTTGGTAGCTTTTTTGACTGATTTTATTTAATTCAGATGAATTATCCATAAATCCTAACTCTAACAATACAGCAGGAATATAAGTATTTCTTAACACACTAAAGTTATTCCCTTTGACGCCTCTGTCATACATAGTTGTTTCGCTAATCAAGTTTGAATGGATGGATTCCGCTAATTTTAGACTTTCGTCTATTCGAATATCATCCGTTTTGAAGTTATCTTTATTTGTTTCTTGTCCAAATCCGCTGGCTACTCGATGATAAATAAAGGATTCAATTCCTGTAGCCGTTCCGCTTCCGCCCATTGAGTTATAATGAACACTGACAAAAATATCGGCAAAGTTTGTATTTGCTTCTACGGCACGATCAATTAACTCAACTGAAACATCTGAACCTCTAGACAAAATCACTTGATAACCTCTTTTTTCGAGTTCGCTTTTGATTAAAAGTGAGGTATCTAAAGTTAGTTTCTTCTCTGATTTTCCACCGAATTGAGCACCGGGATCACTGCCTCCATGTCCCGCATCTAGAAATACAACTGGGCGATGGTTTGATTGAGTTTGGTTATAGAAGACAGTAGCTAACGTACGAATGGATGTATCTACTTTAGGCTCATTGATGATTTTAAAGAAATATTGCTTAGACAAGGAATTGTTTCCTTGTTTTTGATAAGATCGGCCAAGCTTTAGATTTCTATTTGCTGATAGATTTAATGCTTCTATTATTTTTGAATCGTTTGGATAAAGTTCCAATCCTTCCGTTGCAATGAGCCATGATTCAGTGGCTGATTTGGCATTTATGGATAATTGACGATATTTGCTTGCAGTATATAATTTATTTCCTTTTGCTGCCATGTCACTATATTTCTTAGCATTGTCTCGTAAGTTTTTGCTGACTAAACCTTCATTAATAATCATTGAATAATAGCTAAGAGCTTGATTGAAGTTGCCTTTTTGATGATTGGCAACACCCATACTATAGATTCTTGAACCCGCTGCAGCAAAGGCCTCTTTTAATAAAGTATCATTTGGATAAATTTCTTTAAATTCCTGTGCAGCAATCCAAGCTTCGGTAGCTGTTTTTGCATTGATTGTTTTTTTGTGCATTTCTTTTGAACTTGTTATTTTTTCTCCTGCTTGCGCCATCGCTAGTAATGTACTGGCAGAAGAACGTGTTATTTCAGGTACATTTTTTTCGTTAATAATCATTGAATAATAGCTGATTGCTTGATTGAATTTCCCATTTTTATGGTTTGCAATTCCCATATTATAAATTCTAGAACCGGCTGAAGCAAAAGCATCTTTTAATAAACTGTCATTTGGATAAATTTCTTTAAATTCTTGAGCAGCAATCCAGGCTTCACTTGCCGTTTTTGCATTGACCGTTTCTTGGTACATTTCTTTTGAGCTTTTTATTTTTTCTCCTGCTTGCGCCATCGCTAATTGTGTATTCGCAAGAGAACGTGTAGCTTCGGATATATTTTCTTCATTTATAAGCAATGAATAATAACTGATTGCTTGATTGAATTTCCCGTTTTTATGGTTCGAAACACCCATGTTATATATTCTAGAACCCGCTGATGCAAAAGCACCTTCCAGTAACTCATCATTTGGATAAATTCCTTTAAATTCTTTTGCAGCGAGCCAAGCTTCAGTAGCTGTTTTTGCATTGACCGTTTTTTCGTACATGTCTTTTGAGCTTGTTATTTTTTCTCCCGCTTTCGCCACAGCCAATTGCGTACGAGCGAGTGAACGTGTGGCTTCTGGTGCATTTTCTTCATTTACAACCATTGAGTAATATGTAATGGCTGTTGAGAAATAGCCTTTTCGATGATTTGCTAGTCCCATATTATAAATACGAAGGCCTGCTGCTTCAAAAGCTGCATACATTTTATTATGGTTAGGGTAACTCACTTTAAAATCTTGAGCGGCTAACCAAGCTTCGGTAGCTGTCCTAGCATTTATTACTTCTTGATACATACTTTCTGGACTTACAATATCTTCACTTGGATATAGTCCGCTAATATAATTTTGAGCTTCTTCTCTTATTGCTTCAGGTAATAATTCTTCATCAGCAAGCAATGAATAATAAGTTTCAGCCGCTGCTGTATTTCCTTTACGATCATTTGTTCTTGCCATATCATAAATACGACGTCCTGCTGCTTCAAATGCAGATTCTAAGTCCTCGTGATCAGGATAATTTTCTTTAAAATCTTGTGCGGCTAGCCATGCTTCTGTAGCTGTTCCTGCATCTATCACTTCTTGGTACATACTTTCTGGACTTAATGAATTAAGTAGAGCTGCAGGTGATGAGGAATCTGAGGTTACTTCTTTCTCTTCTTTAGTCACTTTAGATGTTTTTTCAAGCCTTTCTTCAGGTTGTTGTGATTCCATTATTTCGTCTGAATCGTTCGGTGTAGAATCTTCAGATTTAATCTCAATTTGTTCTGTTTCCTGTGTTGTTCCATTAGAACTATCCACAGTTTCTCCATGAACGTCTTTTACATTAAACAACAGTAAAGTTATCATACTACTTGTAATTAACAAGGTTTTTTTGTTCATTTACCTATATTCGCCCCTTTTATCGAAATCATTAACACTTCTACTATTTTAATAAATATAGTCCTAATGTTCAATCTATTTCGTGAAGTTTACATTAGTATATATTTTTCCTCTATGATTGTTATCGTCTATAGCGAATGATTGTTTAAGGATTTTCCGAAGATTGAATAAGAAGTCTTTCCTTTGCTTTTATCTCTAATTTGAAGTAACGTATATTTATTAATGATGATAGAGGTGGTATTACTGGAACAAAACTTTGAAATTGAGTTTAAAAATTTATTAACAAAAAATGAATATCTAGCCATTTTAGCTAAAGAGTTTCCGGATGCTTCTGATAAAAAGAACGGACATGCCATTCATCAATCGAATTATTATTTTGATACTATAAACCAAGATCTTAAGAAGCAACACTCTGCCTTGCGAGTGAGAGTGACGGACTCTTATAACGAAATGACTTTAAAAGTACCTTATCAAGGTTTTTTAATGGAAAATAATCTCCATTTGAGTAATAATAAAGCTTCAGAAATCATAAATAATAAACAAATTGTATTATCCTCTTTTAATTCTCCAGATAATGATTTTTCATTT
>DATGVB010000240.1:0-4350 GCA_035300805.1 Tetragenococcus sp.
TGAAAACAGATATTTTTCATGCCTAGTGGGGTTATTCATAAATATGATAGTTAATCTTCTTTTTCGATTTCATCTTCTGAAACCCATTTATGATTAACGAATTTTTCACTATCATCGGCCGGCTTGAAGTCGATCATATAAGCAGGGCCTTCATGGATTCCGGTAATTTCAGCTTTTTGTCCCTGCATTCCTTCCATGTGATCAGCTGTTAAAGTCACTTCATCGCCTTTTTGATAGTCATCTTCCCCTTTGATTTCTTCACTTACGACCCACTTGTGATCTTTCATTGTCATGTCACTGTTTTTAGGAGTGAAAGTCACTTGATACAAGGTTGTGTCATAGGCTCCTTTAATAGTGGCCGTTACTCCTTTCATCAGATCCATATGGGCATCTACTACTTTCACCTGATCACCTACTGCATACTTAGGATCTTGAGCATCTGTCATGTTTTCAGGTTCGGTTTCATGTCGATTATGCTCCATTTCCATCATTTCGTCACTGGAATCCATCATGTGGCTAGAATCATCCATATGACTAGAATCCATCATGTGACTAGAATCATCCATCGAATGACTGTCATTGCCAGTATCATTGTTACTACTGCACGCCCCCAAAATAAAAAGTGCCATCGTTAGACTTACGAACTTTGCGATCCGGTTCTTTTTCATCAGTAAATTTCTCCCTTCCTTAAACAGACAGTTTAAACTTATCTGTCTTGACTATAAGTTCATCATAAAATATTTTTACTGTTTGCACAAGGAAACCAATTTCAGGCTTTGGGCATGATTGAAAAACGCTGATCTGCTAAAGCAGTAATTTCTACTTTAGATTCGTAAAAATCATTGAGTACAGAAATTTGAAAGATGTCTTTGCGGTCTCCTGCAGCAAATATCTGTCCGTCTTTAAGTAACATCACTTTATTAAAGCACTGTGGAATTTCTTCAATATAATGGGTAACAAATATCAGACCCGTTTGCGCGCTTGTGACAGAAATTTGATCGATTTTTTTTAAAAGGCCATCACGTGCAAAAATATCTAAACCATTACAGGGTTCATCAAAGATCAATAATTCCGGATCGGCCATTAAGGCACGAGCAATCAGGACTAACTGACGTTCGCCTTGAGATAAGACAGCATATTTTTTACCAATTAATTTTTCAGCTCCACAATTCTTTAGTGTTTCTTTCGCTTTATTTTTGTCTGCTTGAGTGACCTCTTGCCAAATGCCAATACTGGCAAACTTGCCACTCAGAACGATCTCTTCAGCCAAATCATTTTCTCTTAAACGATGCTGCAAATCAGTAGAGATCCAGCCGATCCGTTTACGCAGTTCCGGAATAGAGGTATGCTTGAAACGTTCGCCTAAAACCGTCAACTCACCATTAGAAGGCCACAGATAGCCAGTGATCATCTTCAACATGGTTGTTTTACCCGAACCATTTAAACCTAAAATAGCCCAATTATCATCATCTGCCATCTGCCAGTTCAGATTTCTTAAAATTTTTTGTTGCCCTCTGTTGAAATTAACCCCTTCAAATTCTATTAACATAATCTCTTCTCCATCCTGCTTAAACATTTAGTGTTTTTTCTAAAATCAGATCATTTTGTTTTTCGTTTCCCATATAAAATGGATGTGTACTTATTTCTTTAAAACCCATTTTATGATAAAAAGCCAAGGCCTTATAATTATGCTCCCAGGCACCTAACCAAATTCGTTCTTTTTTTAAATCAGTTGCTATCGATGTAACCTGGTCAATCAAAAAACGTCCCAAACCTTGTCCTTGAGCCTTTTTAGCAATGTAGATCCTTTCTAGTTCTAGAGACTTTTCTGTTGAGCCGATTTCTTCAGTTTGAGCCATTTCCGTATTAATTTTTAAATAAGCAAGTAGCTCTGCTTCTTTTTTTAGAAAATAAAAAGTGCTGTCCGGCAAAGTCATTTCTTTGCTCAACTGCTTAGTACTTAGCTGTTTTTTTATATAATCATTCAAATTTTTGCGACTATTGTCTGCCTGGTAAGTAGCCACAAAAGTCTCAATACTAAAAGTTTGTAACTCTTTTAAGTCGGTCAATTCACACTGAATAAAGCTTAAATTCTCCATCTGGCTCCTCCTGTTTATAAAAGATTCGTCAAATAATTCTGACAATTATTCGAAATACTTCTTCTTGCCATTCTATCATAAAAATTAAATTTATCAGCTTTTATTTCAAGATTTTTCTCAACCATTTTAAATGACTTTTCTGATAAGGTGGGAAAATAAATGGAGTATCGATCCTTTTCGCAGTTAAAACACTTTTTTGATGACTAAAAGTTAAAAAACTCGCTTTGCCGTGATAGTTTCCCATGCCAGACTGCCCTACTCCACCAAAAGGTAACTTATCAGAAGCCAGCTGGAAGATCGTATGATTGATACTGACACCACCAGAAGATATTTTCGTTAAAATTTCTTTTTGTTCTTTTTTATCGGTAGAAAAAATATAAGTAGCCAAAGGTTTACTTTGTTTTTTGACTATTTCAAGTACTTGGCTTAAATCACGATAGCTAATAATAGGCAGCAATGGGCCAAAGATCTCATCTGTCATGGTTGCTGATTGCCAGTTAGCCTTAAGTAAGGTTGGTTCAATATAAAGATTACTGGCTTTTTTATGACCGCCATGAATAATTTCAGTGGTAGATTTTTCTAGTAAATCAGCTAAACGCTGGAAATGCCTGCTATTTACAATACGAGCATAGTCATCACTGTTTTGTGGAGATTTTCCATAGAACTTTTCAATGACTTTTACGCACTCATTAATAAAGTCGGTTTGTTTAGTGGCATCCACCAAAACGTAATCAGGTGCCACGCAAGTCTGCCCAGCATTGATCATCTTACCATAAATGATCCGTTTGGCAGCCAGCTTAAGGTCTGAATTTTTTGTTACAAAGGCAGGACTTTTGCCGCCCAATTCTAAAGTTACTGGTGTCAAATGTGCTGCTGCCTGCTGTAGAACGATTTTACCGACTTTTTTGCTGCCTGTAAAGAAAATATAGTCAAAGCTTTCCGAAAGAAGTTCTTGATTGATTTCTTTGCCGCCTTCTACTACTGCTAAATATTCTTCATTAAAAGTTGCGGCAATCATCCGCTTGATCAATTGTGCTGTCTTCGGCGTTAACTCGGATGGCTTGATGACTGCCGTATTACCAGCAGCTATAGCTCCAATCAAAGGCATCAGCAATAATTGAAAAGGATAGTTAAAAGGACCAATGATAAGGACATTACCCAAAGGTTCATAACTGACTTTACTTGTTGAAGGCCAGAGAAAAAAGGGCGTAGAAACTCTTTTATCTTTGACCCAGCTAGCTAATTTTTTCTCGGTTACACGAATCTCACGTAAAACTAAACCAATTTCCGTTGCATAACTTTCTAAAGGATGTTTGCCTAAATCACTCGCTAAAGCAGAGGTGATTTCTTCTTCATTTGCTTTAATTATCTTTCTTAATTTTTTTAATTGCTGCAAGCGAAAATTAACTGATTTTGTCTGATCTGTTACAAAAAAAGCTCGTTGTTTTTTTAATAAAGCAGCTGAACTGGATTCTTTTACACCCATCTCTGGACCCTCCAATTTAATTAGATCATGGCTTCTTCCCAAACCGCTTGGGTATCAACTTTGGTTGTTTTAGCGCATTCTTCTAAAGTTTTTACTTCTTTAGCCGTTAAGTCAACTTCTGTGGCTTTTTGTTCTGAAGCAATATATTTTGCTTTTGTCAGACCGATAATAGGTAATGTCCCTTTAGAAATTGCCCATGCTGTAGCAATTTCAGCTACAGAAGCATTATGAATTTGACCGATTTGCGCCATTAATTGCGTCAAATTCTCTATTTCTGCCAATTGAGAGTTATAATTTTTAGCCCGGTCACTACCTGCAGGTAAAGGGTTTTGTCGATTATACCTGCCGGTCAAAGCTCCTTGTTCAATGACCATGTAGGAATAAAAAGCCATTGCTCTTTCCTTACAATAAGCCAAAATACCTGCATCTTCAGAAGAACGATAAAGTAAGCTATAGTGATTTTGAATTGCTGCTAACTTAATATCTGCTGCAGCTAGGATTTCTTCTACTCTTTTGATTTGTGCCAGATTATGATTAGAGACTCCGACTCTTTTAATTTTGCCGCTTTTGACTAAAGGAATCAGCTGAGGTGTCCATAATTCTACATCGGCTGGATTATGGATCCAATACATATCTACATAGTCGGTCTTTAAACGTTGTAGACTTTCTGTCAGCATTTTTTCCATTGCTGAATCAGGCTGATCTTTATCTGCCATCTGCGGAGTAAATTTCGTTGAAATCAGATAGTCACTACGGTCATACTCT
>DATGVB010000241.1:0-27312 GCA_035300805.1 Tetragenococcus sp.
AATTTCTACTTGTGCCAGCTGGTCATTTTTTTGTCTTAGCCAGTATTCAGTCAAAGCCGGTTTGCCTTGTTCGCCTACCTGCCTTTTCAAGATAGAAGACAAGTCGCGTTCGATGGAAAAATCGATCCAGCCATGATCGTCTAGCTGAGTAAAATCACCGGAAACAACTGCCTGATATTTTTTTACTAATCGTTTTGTCCTTAATTGCTGATCAAGTAAAGCATGACAAAAACTATGTTTGGCAAAAAGCATCAGTCCACTGGTGTCCCGATCCAAACGCGTCACAATATGGACCACCTGATCCTGGTAGCCTTGCCTTTTATAATAAGCTTTCACCCGATTAGCCATCGTCTTATTCGGATGATACTGAGCTGGAATAGAAGCAATACCACTAGATTTATTGACTACTAATAAATGTTCATCCTCATAAACAACATCGATTGGACTGGAATCGTCCAAAAGCGTTTCATGCGCCTTTTCAGCTGGTGTTATAACCAGAACACGGTCATTTTTCTTTAAATTAAACAAGACATTTTCCTCCTGCCCATTGACATAGATCTTGCCTCCCTGAAACTTGATCTTAGCCAAAAGTCCTTTTGAGATGCCTTGCTCTTTTAAGAAATATTTGAGCTGCTGCTTTTCGTTTTTATAATAATGAAAAACAAATTCCATCGACCTAGACTTCTCCGATAAATGATTCTTTCACCCGGTGCCAAAAACGCATATGGCGATAAGAAGCAAAGTGAATGCGCTCTTGGGCTACTCTGAAAGAAATGGAAACAACATCGTCATGCCGGATAGAAAAGCGATCGATAGTGATCATATAGTCACTGCTTTCTTCTAAATCAATTCTTAACCATTCTTTATCTGAAATGATGATTGGCGAGCCTAAGGTACGGAAAACACGATTATTCAATGACGCAATCTCAGCCAATTGAAAGGCATTAATACTTGGATGTAAGACAGCTCCACCGACACTCTTATTATAAGCAGTTGAACCAGTAGGCGTCGAGATCGATAAACCATCCCCGCGAAAACTTTCGAAAAGCTCATCTTTAATATAAACATCGGCTACCATGGTATGGTTGCCACGTTTGATCGTTGCTTCATTTAAAGCTAAAAACCGCTGAGGATTTTTTTGATTCCGATATTTAACTTGAACCTCTAATAAAGGATAACTGACCGTGGTCGTCTTATTATTCGATAAATTAGAAACTAATTCTTCTAACTCGAAATCACGCCAATCAGTATAAAAACCCAGATGGCCCGTATGCACACCCACAAAACGAATATGAGTCAATTGTCGATCAAAAACATGGAAGGCCGATAAAAAAGTTCCATCTCCACCGATTGAAATGACAATATCGGGATGCTTTTGATCAATTTTATAATCAGCCGCTTTAAGTAATTCAGTTAATCTTTTTTTTGCTGTAAAGGAATCATCATTCTTACTATGAATAATTGCCACTCTACCTTTTGCCATTCATATGACTCTCCTTTTTATCGATATACTTTCCTTTGCCATGAGAAAATAAATGCTGAGCTTCTTGGATTTCTTCGCGAATGCTCGACATTTCTTCATCTAACCGATAAGCTGCTTCAGCGGCACGAATCAGACGATCACTAATTTCAGCTGGAAAGTCACCTTGATATTTGTAGTTTAAGGAATGTTCGATCGTTGCCCAGAAATTCATTGCCAAAGTCCGTATTTGAATTTCGACTAATAAAATCTGCTGTCCATCAATTAATTGAAGTGGATATTCAATAACCAGATGATACGAACGATAGCCACTTTCTTTTTTATTGGTGACATAATCTCTTTCTGCCACGATAGTCATGTCTTTGCGATTTCGCAAGATCCTGACCACTTCATAGATATCTTCTACAAATTGGCACATAATGCGTAAACCTGCTATATCAGACATTTCGCTTTCTAAACGTTCGAGCGAGATCCCCCGTAATTTTGTTTTTGCCAAAATACTATCCACTGGTTTTACTCGCCCTGTGACAAATTCAATCGGGACATGCTCTGATTTTTCACGAAACTCTTTACGAATTCCACGTAATTTTACTTTAAGTTCAGTAACTGCTTGTTCATAAGGAGCTAAGATTTTATCCCAATCATTTTTCATTTTATCATCTTCCTTTAGGCAAAGATTCTTTTATCATTCTATCATAATTGTATTAAAAACCTTACTTAATCTCCTGATTTGTTGACGACAAGTCCTTTTTTTAGTAAAAAGAAGTAAAGGAGGACTATCATGAGCCAACAAATTGAAATTGAATTTAAAACATTACTATCAAAAGAAGATTATAAGCGGATTTGCGATTATTATCAATTACAACAGTCGGATTTTTTTAGCCAGACAAATTACTATTTTGACACTAACGATCAGACCTTAGCCAAAAACAACTGTGGCTTAAGGATCAGAGCCTTAAATGGTGCTGGTGAATTGACCTTGAAAACACCTACGAATGAAGGTCGCTTAGAAACGACTGATCGTTTAACTGCCCTGCAGGTAGAAAAAAGACAGATCCGTCCTGATGGCGCAGTTGCAAAAAAACTAAGGGAATATCAGGTGCTGCCCACTGAGTTAAAGTTACTAGCAGAACTCACAACAAAAAGAGCTGAATTCAAAATAGCTGAAGGGTTATTAGCATTAGATGAAAATTGGTATAGTAATCAGCATGATTATGAATTAGAACTAGAGGTAGACCAGACAACTGATAAAAATACTTTCTTACAGTTGCTGGAAAATTTCCACATCCCCTACCAAACTGCCGAAAATAAAGTAAAGCGTGCATTAAAGAATACAGCAGGAAATTAAGAAATCTAACAATATGAAAGAATGCTCCCTTTAAGCAAAAGATGCCCCTACAGTTGTAACCTGCAAGACTGTAAGGGCGTTTTTATTACTTATCCAGTTGATCTACAAGTATCTCTAACTCATCAAGCCTACTTGCAAAAACCTTCATCGCATCTTTTATATAAGCTGCTTGGGTCATATCTACACCCGCTTTTTTCATTACCTCAATGGGGTAATCACTATCGCCGGATTTTAAATAGTTTAAATATTTTTCCAAGCTGGCCGAACCCTGATTTAAGATTTTCTGTGACAAAGCAGACGCCGCAGAAAAGCCAGTTGCATATTGGAAAACATAGTAATTATAATAAAAATGTGGAATCCGAGCCCATTCTAAATGGATCTCAGGATCATCTTCTACAGCTTCTCCATAGTAATGCTGATTCAATTTTCCGTAATAATCACTTAAAAAATCACTCGTTAGCGGAGTCCCCTTGGCATCTTCAAGGTGCATAAAATGCTCAAACTCAGCAAACTGTGTCTGTCTGAAAATCGTTCCTTTGAAGCCATCTAGATAATGATTCAAAACATAGGCACGGATACGCGGATCACTTTCAGTTTCTAGTAAATATTCAGTTAAGATATTCTCATTGGTTGTCGAGGCAATCTCAGCTAAGAAAATGGAATAGTCGCCGTAGACATATGGCTGGTAATGACGGCTGAAATAGCTGTGAACACTGTGTCCCATTTCATGAACTAGCGTAAACAACTGATCCAGCGTATCATGCCAATTAAGTAGAATATAAGGATTCGTATCATAAGCTCCTCCAGAGTAAGCACCACTGCGTTTACCCTTATTCTCGATTACATCGATCCAACGTTCATCAAAAGCTTTTTTAACAACACTCAAATACTCTTTGCCAAGTGGTTGTAAAGCTTCTAAAGCTTTTTCTTTGGCCTTTTCAAAAGTGAATGTGATGGGTGCTTCGCCCAAAAGTGGTGTATACAGATCATACATATGCAATTGGTCAACTTTCAACAAACGCTTGCGCAGTTTCATATAACGCTGTAATAAGGGTAAATTTTCATTGACTACCTTTACTAAAGTATCATAAACACTTTCAGGAATATGATTGGACGCTAAGGAGAGCTGCCTAGCTGAATCATAATGACGAACCTTGGCTTGATAATTATGACTTTTCACATGAGAACTCAAAGTCGAAGCCAGAGTATTAGAAAACTGCTCGTAAACACTGTACAAACCTTTAAAAGCTCTTTGGCGTGTCTGTCGATCAGTGCTTTCCATTAACTGGCCATATACCCCATGAGAAAGTTGAATTTTATTGCCTTTTTCATCTTCGATCACCGGAAATTGTAAATCAGCATTATTCAAAATTGAAAAGGTATTACTTGATGCTGCAAAAATTTCCCCTGCTGCCGCCAGCAAAGCTTCTTGTGCCTGCGGTAAAACATGAGGCCTTTGTGCAACAATTTGCTCGATGAAATGACGGTAAATTTCAAGTTTCGGTTCTTGGGAAAAATAATCCCAAATAGTTTCATCACTTAAAGTCAGCAATTCTGGCTCAAAAAAGGATAAAGCTTCACTAGCTTGTGTTAACAAAGCTCCTGCACGTGCATTTAAAGCTTGATAAGTAGCATCAGAAGTATCCTGATCATTTTTCAAGCTGCTATAAACATATAAAGTTTCCAATTGACGATAGACCTCTAAAAAATATTCAATTGCAGCTAAAAAAGAGGCTGCCCCTTTATTCAAACTTCCTTGATAAGATTGGGCTTTTGTCAATTTTTCTTTAAGATCTCTAAAAGCTGCCTCAAAAGACTCGTCACTAACAAAAATTTTACTTAGATCCCAGGTCATCGACTTAGGTAAATCCTGACGCTTGGGTAATTGTTTGGCTTCTGACATCTTCATCCTCCTAAAAACTTAATAACCCAATTTTAGCACAATTTCACGCCCGGGTAAAAAGCAATTAATTCAGCAACACAATTTGCGGCACTCTTGATAAAGCTGCCATAAAACTTTCTTTTGCGAAATAAAAGGATACAACCAGACATGTTCTAATCCTTTGATCATTTGTAGCCAATGATTAAAATCGCTAGCTTTAATAAAACAAGCTCGTAAAAAAAGCAGATCATCTTCAAAAAAGAAATGAAAAAAGCTCGGCAGATAACACCAATCAGGCAGGTCCTGAACTGTCAGATGAATAAAGTAAAGTTTCTCCTGCAAACGAATCGTCCGGATATTTTTATCGGCTAATTTACGGTAGATAAAATAGCGATAATCTTGTGCTTTCCACAAAAAACCATTTTGTTGCTGGGAAAAATCAAGCTTGATCGTCTCAAAAGCAGACCAATTGATGATTTGATAGGACATGCCGAAGTGATAGTGCCACTTAATATCGTAAAGCAGACATAACTCTTTTTTAAAAGGACGGATCAGCCATAAACATAAACATCCATGGTAAAAATAAGTACTGCCTTTTTGAATAGGACCAAAATGCCTTTTGGGGGCTAATTTCTCACCCAACAGCCACCAGGGATAATAACCATAAGCTAAATAATTTTGATTTCTTTGCATGAAACGCTTGATCGGCAAAGGCGAACATTGGACTTCAATTGGCATTTTCTTTAATAATAAGTCCGGCCGCTGCTTTAATTTCGGCAGATAAGCCTCCAGCTCACCTCCGGGAAACCATTGTTCCAGCAATAGTTTACCCTGCAAATGCTCTTTGGTCTCACCTTCTGAAAAACTAGTGCAACAACTATGGGCTTTATGAGCAAAATGAGAAATTTTCACCTTCCCTTTTCTGAATACCACTGCTTGATGACAACTAGGACAAAAGAGTTCTTCTTTTTTCTTATGATAATGACGACTATCAACCAACTGTCCTTTTTCTGACTGTGCAATCAACATGCTATCTCCCCCTCATATAAGAGATACGCATTTTTTTGGCAAATCCTCTTTTTTTAGTCAAAAAAAGACGGAAAATTAAAGATTTCCGCCTTAAATACTATTTAAAATATTTTCTTGTCTGTTCCAAAGCACGATCAGCCATGATTACTTGTCCATGTTCTGCTAAATACTCTGGTGTCAAATCTTTTTTCTTGGCAAATTCAAACAGATGAGCCAGCTGATCATCAATTGAAAGATCCGTTATATCTTCTTTAAAATCAACCTTTAAATAATAAAGCTGATCTAAAGTATATAAAGAAGTTCGAGCTTCAGTCAGCTGGACTTCTTTAGCTGACTGGATAAATTCTTCAAAAGAGTCAAAAGCAAAAACAAAAGAGCGCCTGGCGACTGTATCTGTTGTTTGCTTACTGTCTGCAGACTTTTCAGCAGCTCGTTCTTTAAACCATTTCATCATCTCATCTTGTGAATATCCTTCAAAATTTTCCGGATCTTCATGCTTGAGCCAATCAGTGATCTCTTCTGGTGAATAATAACTACCATAAGTTTCATAGGGATCAATATTATCAAAAGAAACGTTTTTGCTGATAAAAAGTTCTAAGCCGTCACCTTTAGGCATTACTTGAAAAGTAACTGCATCGCTTCCTTTAAATTCTTCTTCTACATCAACTTCTTCTAGAATACTATAAAAGAAGTTTTCAATCTCTTTCCTGTTTCCAAGTAAATCCAAGAAAGTGATTCCTCTGGCAGCTAAATCTTCATTTTTAATTGATACCCGAATCGTATCTTCATTAATATGTTCCATTTCCATCTTAGCCACACCTCACTTACTTTTACTATCTTATAGCTTCATTGTAACGGAAGTCATACAAATGTAAAGGAAAAAAGCTTCAAAAAATAAGTTTCTCTTAAAAACTCCGCTTTATTTACTGGTGTAAAAAAAGCTGAGATTATTCTCAGCTTTTATAGACCTGCCATCAGTTGAGCATTGCGCAATTCTAACTGTCGTACATCGCGTGGTAAAAAACGGCGAATCTCATCTTCATTAAATCCTACCTGTAGTCTTTTTTCATCAATCATGATCGGTCGACGTAACAAACCCGGATTTTCTTGGACTAATTTTAAAAGTTCAGTCAGAGACAACTCATCTAAATCCATATCCAACTTCTGAAATACTTTAGACCGTGTCGATATGATCTCTTCAGTACCATCTTCCGTCATTTTTAGAATATTTGTCAACTCTTCCTGGTTCAATGGTTCTGAAAAAATATTACGTTCAACAAAAGGAATTTCGTGTTCCTGCAGCCATGCGCGAGCTTTTCGACATGAAGTACAGCTTGGGGAAGTATACAGTGTCAACAATGTGCATCACTCCTTTATCATACAAACCACAACAATTTCAATTTTGTTTCTGTTCTCATTATATCGTATTTCATCTATAATTACTAGTACATTTACAATATTAGTTATGTCTAAATCATAAAAATAATTTGAAGAAAAGTCGATATATCCACCTTTTTATTCTAACTTCAATACCATCCACACAAAAAACAACAGTAGTACAGATTGAAATATTCTGTACTACTATTGTCTCAGTCAAGAAATTTATCTATTTTTTTCATATTAATTATTCGTGAAATTGTGCCTGATAAAGTTTTTTATAATGGCCATCTTTTTTCATTAATTCTTCATGCGTTCCCGCTTCAATAATACCCGCTTCACTCATGACGACAATCCTAGTTGCGTGTTTGATTGTTGCCAGACGATGAGCAATGATCAAGGTTGTGCGGCCTTTTGTCAAAGACTGCAGGGAGTCTTGAATAACTTGCTCGGTTTCAGTATCTAAAGCTGAAGTTGCTTCATCCAATATTAAAATAGGCGGATTTTTTAAAAACATGCGGGCAATTGCCAGACGCTGCTTTTGTCCACCAGATAATTTTACACCCCGCTCACCTATGACTGTATCTAAACCATCACTCATCTTTTCTACTACAGCTCTTAAATGTGCCAGATCAACAGCTGCTTCAATCTCTTCTTGGGTTGCAGCTAATTTTCCATAGGCAATATTTTCACGAATTGTTCCCGGAAACAAAAAAACATCCTGCTGTACAGTTCCAATCTGCTGGCGCAAAGAAGCAAGCGTCATTTTTTTTATATCGATCCCATCAATCGTAATAAAACCAGCTGTCGGCTCATAAAAACGTGGCAATAAGTTGGACAGAGTAGTTTTACCAGAGCCGCTTTGCCCTACAAAGGCAACTGTTTCACCAGCATGGATCGAAAAATTTAAATGATTTAAAACCTTGGTTCCATCCCCATAAGAAAAAGACACATCATGATAGTTAATATTTCCTGTCAGTTTTTTCACTGCTGTAGCATCATGAGCGTCTTTAATTTTAACCGGTCTATCTAGCTCTTGTGTCAATCTTTTAAAACCGGCAATTCCTTTAGGATATTGTTCGATCATCGTATTGACCTTTTCAATAGGACGGACAAAGACATTTGATAACAAGATAAAACCAACAAATTCACCATTTGTTAATTCTCCTTGAATGGTATAATAAGCACCAAAGACTAAAGCAAATAAATTGATCAGGCGGATCATTAAATAGTTATAGGCTGAACTCACTGCCATAACACGATAAAAAGCCAGTTTAGAGCGTTTGTATAGCTCACTCAAATCACCAAAACGCTTTTTTTCAAAATCTTCATTGGAAAAAGACTGAGTCACCCGGATACCACTTACTGATGCTTCTACACCAGCATTGAATTCACCAATATTTTCGTAGATCCGATCATTGACACCTGTCATTTTATGGTTGAAAAAAACCAGTGCGATCGTAATAAAGGGAATCAGAACAAAAGTAGCGATCGCTAGCTTCACATGCATATTGAGCATTAAAATAAAAGATCCGATCAATGTCATCAGAGTGATAAAGACATCTTCTGGTCCATGATGGGCAACTTCTGAAATTTCAAATAGGTCGGTTGTTAAACGGCTGATCAACTTCCCGGTTTTCTGTTCATCATAATACTCAAAAGACTGGGTTTGTAACTTGGAAAACAGCTCTTTACGCATGTCAGTTTCAATCAGCACCCCTAATGTATGACCAAAAAAGACTACTATATACTGTAAGACTGTATTAATCACATAAAATGCCAGTAAAGCTGTACAAGCAAGCAAAATAACACGGAAATTATTCTGCGGCATAATTTTATCAATAACTTGATTAACTGCAATTGGAAAAGCTAACTCTAAAATCCCAGCTAAGATCGCACAAGAGAAATCTAAAATAAACAGATGTTTGTATGGCCGATAATAAGAAAAAAAACGTTTCAACAAAACGATCCCCCACTTCAAAACATAATAAACTTTATTATAAAGAAAAACAGCTTGAAAAGCAAAGCAATAAAATAAAAAACAAGCGCTCCAGTCTTTGATGAAATACTTGTTTCTGCCCAAAGTTCAATCTCTTTTTCAGAAAAAGTTTTTAAGATAATGTACGTACTTTTATTAAAACTCTGTTCATTTCTTAAATAATGTACGTACTTTTATTAAAACTCTGTTCTTTTTTCTCCAACAATATGCAAAAATCACCCACTAATAGTGGGTGATTTTTGCTTACTCGCCTATTTTCAATATTGAACGGATATCTTCTTCAGTCATTTGGCGTAGTTGAGCTTCATTGCCTTGGATGACATTTTTAAACAATTCTTTTTTCTCCTGTTGTAAAAAATTCATCCTTTCTTCAATCGTACCTTCTGCAATCATCCGCCAGACTTCGACAACATGTTCCTGACCAATCCGATGAGCTCTGCCAGCGGCCTGTTCTTCTACTGCCGGATTCCACCACAAGTCGTATAGGATTACTGTATCTGCACCGGTTAAGTTTAAACCCGTACCACCTGCTTTTAGTGAAATCAAGAATACATCACGCTGACCTTCATTAAAAGCATCCACCATCTCAATGCGATCTTTAGGTGGCGTACTACCACGCAAATAAAAAGTAGAGAATCCTAAATCGGCAAGTGCTTCTTCAATAATACTTAACATGCTAGTAAATTGAGAGAACAATAAGACACGCCGACCATTTTCTATAGCAGCCTGAATTAAATCTTTCACTTGTTCTAATTTACCGGAGCCCCCTTGATAATTAGCAACAAACAGACTAGGATCACAACAGATCTGACGTAAACGTGTCAGACCAGCTAAAATACTCATGCGATTTTTCTTAAAGTCGGCAGAATCCATGGTTGAAACTTCTTCGCGCATTTGTGTCAAATATGCCAGATAAACTTTCTTTTGCTCATCGGTCAAAACGCTATAATAGTTTGTCTCCAATTTTTCCGGCAAATCTTTTAAGACGGTTTGTTTATCACGCCTTAAAATAAAGGGACGGATCATCTCCGCAATTTCAACTTGTGAAAGAGACCGGTATTTTTGTCGGTTAGGGAAAAAACCGGGCATGATCATTTGAAATAATGACCATAATTCATCCAAATTATTTTCAATGGGAGTTCCACTTAAAGCAAAACGATGTGGGATAGTCAAAGAACGTAAGGCTTGTGCTGTTTTAGTGGCACTATTTTTAACCATCTGTGCTTCATCCAAAATCAAATAGCCCAAGGACATTTGGCGATAATCTTCAATATCCTGACGTAAACTAGCGTAAGAAGTGATCCAGATATCAGCCTGATCTGCTAAGAGTTCTGCTCGTTCTTGACGATTGCCGGAGACAACGGCACATTTTAATGAAGGAGCGAAACGGCGAATCTCTTGCTGCCAGTTAAAAGTCAAGCTAGCCGGTGCGACAATTAAGGCCTGGATCGAACTTTTTTCGTCTTTTTCAGATAATAAGTAACTGATTGCTTGTAAAGTCTTGCCTAATCCCATTTCATCGGCTAAGATACCGCCAAATTGATAATGACTTAACATCTTCAACCAGCGAAAGCCAGTCAGCTGATAGTCGCGTAATTGGGCATGGACACCTTCTGGTAAATCAGCTGGAAAATCTTCCGGGTGGGTCAAATCAACTGTCATTTTCTGAAAACTTTCGCTGAAGTCTGCCTGGCCGGCCAATTGATTTTGAATCTGCAGACCCTGGTTTAAGGGGACCTTCATCACGCCCTGATCCGCTGAATGGATCTTATCACGCAACTTGGCCAAAGACTGACTGGTTGCTTGAAATTCTTCTGATTCTAATGAAAGTATCTGTCCATTTTCCAAAGTATGAAATTTTTCATGATTAAGCAAACTTTGTAAAACTGCATCTACCTCATTTTGCTTGATTCCACTAATATCAAAAGAAACATCTAACCAGGAACCAGCTTCAGAAACCTCAATATGAGGCTGAAATTTCTGTCCATCTAAAAAAAGTTCTCGTAATCTTTTGCCTAAATAAATTTCTCCTAATTGACGCAGATAATTTAATTCCTGATTGAAAAAGCGATATAAGGCTTCTTTTTGAGGAATCGGTTTATGCCAGCCTGTTTCACTGGCACTATAGCCTAATTGTTCGATCACCGACTGAGCTTGTTGTTCCCGTTCATAGTCACGTAATACTTCCGGATGGTCTGTTGGGATCTGCTGATGATCCTTATCAGTAGAAAAAATTATTGTGCCATAAACTTTGTCCAAACGCAGCTCGATCATGCCTTTTTTTTTCTTTAAATAAAAGCGCAAAAGCAAGGGTTCACTACTGATATACTGATAAACTTCAGCATCGATCTGGATGGTTCCAATTTTCTTTAGAAGAGGTAAAATCTGTTTAAATAAAACCGATAATTCATTTTGCGGATAAACGATCACAGGTTTTTCCAAGCGTTTTAGCAGCTGTTCCATCGTCAAATAAATATCTAACTGCTGATTAGATAAAAGCACGATTTTATTATCTAAAATGGCCCAGCCGTAATTCTGATAAATCTTAGCAAAATCACGTTCGATTTTTAATGAAAAAGTATCGCCTTGAGCTTTGTCTAAATGAAACGATAGTGGCTGATCTCCATCAGAAAATGTCACTTCACGTAATTTTTGGTCTCCATTTTGAAAAACAAAAGGGAAAGCTGCCATTTTTTCTACAAAGTATCCCGCTAATTCGACAGGTAATAACAGATATTTTTTCTCCATTTTTCCATCTATTAAAATTCCTGCTCGGCCCGATAGTTCCTGGGTTCTAGCCATCCCGGAAAGTAAGTCTAAAAGTTCATTTTCAGTCTCTGTAAAAGCTTTCTGATTTAACAGGAAACTATTGCGCTTATTCGCTGTGTAGACTTTTTCTTCCTGATAAACCTGCAAAAACTTATAAATGTTTTTGATCATATAAGTTCGTCCATGCTGCTGGCCGACTTTTAATGAAATACCTAATACGTCTAATTCATTTCTATAAGGGTTGGTGGCGATACTGTCAAGTTGACATTCAATTTGTAAAGGAACAGCACTTTTAGTCGGTTTTTGAGATAAATGTTGAAGACCATTGGAAAACATTTTAGAAGGCGAAAAATCATCTATTGGGGGCGTAGAATCAGCCGTGATCATACGACTTTTCCCTTCTTTACGTAAAGCTAATTCAACTGCCACTGTATGTTTACAAAAACCGTGCTCTTCCCAATAAGGACATTGACAGTAATCTTCTTCTTTTGCACTGGCATCCAGATCAACACGGTATACTTCACTGCCTAAAACTTCCGCATGCCAGACCTGATTTTGAGCATCTGGTGTCACAGATAAAACTCGACCATCATTCATATAAGTTCTTGCTTTTTCAATAATTTTTTCAGGAATACTCCACTTCATTGGCCTGCCACCTTCCTTTACTGGACTTGTTTCACTTTAATAAAACTTTGGCCATTACCTTTTTTTTCTACTAATAACTGCTGATTAATGCGATTTTTAAGTTCGCCAACGTGACTAATAATCCCGATCATCCTTCCTTCATCTTCGACCATTTCCAAGGCTTCAATTGCCATTTCGAGGGCATCTTCATCTAAGGAACCAAAGCCTTCATCGATAAATAATGCTTCGATTGCCACTCCCCCTTCATGATTTTGAATCACATCCCCTAAAGAAAGAGCCAGAGCCAAAGCAGCAATAAAACTTTCTCCGCCAGAAAGAGTATGGGCACGGCGGCTGACACCGGCATGGTCATCAAAGATATCAATTTCTAAACCCGTCGATTTTTTATAACTGCCCTGCTGTTTGGACAGTTGAAACTGATAGCGACCCTGGCTGAGTTTAGCTAGTCGATAATTGGCTGTCTCTAAGATTTCCGCCAAATAGGCTTGTAGAACATATCTTTCGATCCCCAGCTTTTGCTCGTTATTGCCGTTCATCGTATCCACCAGCTGACTCATTTGACTCAATTCTTCAACTTGAGCTTTATTTTTTTGGTAAGACTGCTTAAAGTCTTGATAAGTCTGCTGATTAAGTCGCTGTTTCTCCGTTAATTGTATCAACTTTTGCTGAGCTCTTGTCGTTTTATCTTCTGCTTCTTGTAAAGCCAGCTGTAAAGCAGCTAAATCATAAGAAACAGCAGTAGCATATGAACTTAAATCAACTAACCGCTCTTTCAGATAGCTTTTTTCTTTTTGATATTTTTCGATTTGTTGCTTGAGCTGAGGCAACTGCGTAAGTTCACCTAACAAATCACGCATTTTTTTTATTGTCAGCTGATAGCCACTTGTTTCAATCGCTCTAATTAGTCGCATCTGCAACTTCTGTCGTTTTTTTTCTAAATTCTGTAAGTAAGCTTTTTGCTGATTCAGACGTTCACTGAATATAGTCGCATTTTTTTGGCAGCTTTCTTTTTGCGCTTGAAAACCTTGCAGTTTCTTTTGTAAAGCAGTATTTTCCTGACTGAACTGAGCTTGTTGCTCTTCTAAATAAGCGGAATTCACTGAACCCACTTGCTCAACTAAAGTCGCTAATCTCGACTGTCTTTGGGCATCTTGTGTTTTTAATGCTTGATAACTGTCGTTTTGGCTGACCAATTCCTTTTCAAATGACTGAATTTTATTGTACAAATCGACGCGCTGAGCTTTTGCTGCTTGAAGTTCCTGTTTTGCTTGATTTAATTCTTCTTGTCTTTCACTCAGGCAATCCTGCAGATCTATTTGGTCAGCAGAAATATTTAAAGCTATTTCACACTGCTTGACCTTTTTATTTTTCTTTTGCTCACTATCCTTAATTTTTCGTAAAAGCTCTTTTTTTTTCTCCTCTTGATTTGCCAGCATGGTCCTAACTTTTTGCAAGTCGAGCTGAGCTTTCTGATAGTCAGCTTCGCTTTGTGACAATAAGCTTTCGCTCTCTTTGATCTGCTCTGAACTATAAAAGCCTGAACTGGACGCTTCAACCTTATGTTCAGTTGAACCACATACCGGACAAGGCTGTCCTGGTTCAAGCAGCAAGCTTAAACGAGCAATCTGGAGTTGTGCATTTTGACTGCGGGCTTTTTCAAAAGCAGCTTTAGACTGAGCAACCAGCTCTTGTTGTTCTTGAACTTGCCTTTGTAATTGTTCTTTGATTTTTAGCATAGACTGCTGATCATTAAGCAATAAATGATGTTCAGCTTGCAATTGCTTATATTGCTCCACTAAGGTCTGACACTGTGACAAATGAACTTCTTGTGCTGCTATATCTGCTTCAGTCAAGATTTTCTGCTCGACTTGTTCGACAAAAAGCCGCTTTTTACTTAACTTTTCTTGTAATTCTGTTTGTTTTTTTTGACTTTGTAAAAGCTCTGTAGCTACATTACGGCTTTTTTCTTCAAGCTTTTGAATTTCTTTAGCTAAAGGCAGACGCTCTTTAATTCTGTGTAATTCATACTGATTTTTTTCGAACTGTTTTTGCCAATCGTCAAACATATTCTGGCGTGCCAGTAAGTCCTGCTGATTCTTTTGATTTTCTAATTGCTTTTGTCTGATCTTTAGTAAATTAGACTGAGCTTCTAGCTGCTCTTCTTGTAACTCTTTTTCTTGAGTTAACAAAGGTTTATTTTCATTCAGCCAATTCAAAAAAATCAGCTGATTTTGGAGCTGGTCAATTTTATCCGCACTTTTTTGCAGTTCTTCATGCCTTTGTAGTGTATTTTTATATTCAGCAATTCGTTCATTCGTTTCTTTGGCCTGATAAAAAGCTTTTTCAGCCTGCTTCTCTTGTTCTTTAAAATCAGCAATTTGTTTTTGCTCGTTACTTACCGTTAATTTTAGACTAACTAGCTCTTTTTGCCAAAGTTCCAAGGTGGCCTGCTGTGATAGTTCTTTTGTACTTGTTTCCATCTGAAAATAATTTTTTAATTGTTCCAGATAATCCATTTGTCTTTGCAGTTCATTTGTCAGTTTTTTACGTTTTTCTTGCAGATAGTCATTCAGACGCTGATAGATTTGCGTTCCAAATAAATGACGCAACAACTTTTCTTTTTCATCACTAGGAGCAATTAAAAATTGCCGAAATTCTCCCTGGGGCAATAAAATAATTTGAAAAAACTGCTCCGCATTGACACTTAGAAGCTCCTCGATTCGTTTTTCAACATCTTTTTTCTTATGATAATGAGCAATTAATTTACTATCAGCAGCATAAATTTCTAATGAGACCTTAGCTGCTTGCTTGGTAAAACCTGAACCTCTTTTTTTTGCAACTTCCTGTTCAGGAGAACGACTGATTTGATAAAAGTGACTTTGATGTTCGAAACGAAAAGAAACCTCTGTCTTCGCTCCATCTGCAGCAAAGCTCGAACGCATCTCCTTTCCTGAACGTAGCTGCCCAGAAGTTTTACCAAAAAGGGCAAAAGTCATACCATCAAAAATCGTTGTTTTACCTGCACCTGTTTTGCCTGAAATCAAAAAGAGTCCCTGATTTTGAAAAGGCTCAAAATCAATTTTTTCATCTAAAAAAGGGCCAAAATTTTTTAACTTCAATGTTTGTGGCTTCATCTTACCCTCTCTTTTCTGTATCCGTTGCTTGTAGTAAAGCTTGGTCCAGCCAATACTTTTGTCGTTTTGTCAGATCATCACCGGTGATTTCTGCGAAAAAAGTCTGCAGCATTTGCTGGGGGGAATTTTTACGTTCTTTTAGTTTTTCCAGCTGAACATTCTCACGATAACGACTGATCCTCTGAGCTCCGATGATATTAGGATAGATAGCTCGCAACTGATTCATCATATTAGGGATAATCGTTCGATCCGTTAACTGAAATTGCCAGAAGTCCTCACAGTTTAACTGCTGGTAAAAATCAGGATCGGTCAATTGCCTAAAAGAAGCCACTAATTCTTTCACATCACGCAAGGGCGTCAAGGCTTTAAATTGAGGATTTAAATCACTGCTGTCAATGATCCAAATTCCTTTTTGATCGTCTTTTTCTGATAGAGAAAACTTCAGAGGCGAACCGCTATAACGCGCATTTCCTTTTTTAATAGCATTTTTAGAATGCAGATGACCTAAAGCTACATAGTCAAAAGTGTGTAACAAGTCATAAGAAATAGCATTCAAGCCCCCCACTTCGACTGACGTTTCTGAGTCTGTCTTAAAACTACCGGCTATGAAAAAGTGTGTTACTAAAACTTGTTTTTTACCAGGATCAAAACTTTTTCCCATTTGCCCAATGATTTTTTTTATGGCCGTAGTCAAAGTTAAGCTATCATCATGAAAATAAGCACGGGCAGCGACTGGTTCAAAATAAGCCAACAGATAAAATTGCACATCCCCTATTTCAATAGGATCAAAAGACTGCTCAAGTTTAGTATATAGATGAAAATCGGTTAATTCATACCAAGGCATCCCGGTACTCAAACGAACAGCTGAATCATGATTACCCGAAATCGCCAAAACAGGTATTTTTTCTTGCCAGTTGATCTCAATGAATAATTGGTTTAACATTTCGCAGGCTTCCACACTAGGAACACTACGGTCATATAAATCCCCGGCAATTACGATCGCATCCACTTTTTCTTGTTTGGCCAAAACAAATATCTGTCTGATAACTGCCTTTTGATCCGCTAATAAATCATAACCATGCAGTTTTTTTCCGATATGCCAGTCTCCTGTATGTAAAAAACGCATTTTACTCACCTCACAAAACATCTTCCCATTATTATAACACTTTTCAGCCTAGTTCTGCATAAAAAAGTCCAACAAAAGGCTTTTCAAAGCAGCTGATGACTAGTCTCTCCTATTTTCAGTTCACCAAAAAATCAGGAAGCTTATTTAATATGCTTCCTGATTAAATGAATCAATCATTATTTTACTTTATAATGAAAATCTGGATCAATTTCTTTATCTAATTGATCAAAGGCTGTTTGTAACCTATTTTCTACTTCCTGCATACCCGTCTGATTCATTTTTTTTATATCACTTAAATCAATCGGCTGTCCAAAACGTACCGTTACTTTCTTTCTTTTAAATAAATCTTTTAAAGTCAATGGCCCTTGATAGACACAAGGAACAATACGTACTTTAGCCATCTTGGCAATTACGGACATACCACCTTTCATGGCAGTCGAATGACGGGTTCCACTAGGGAACATGATCAAACTTAAATCAGTATCTTTCAAGATTTTAATGGGCGTCTTGATTGCGCTGGGACCTGGGTTATCGCGTTTTACCGCAAAGGCATTGGCATGGACTAAAATAAAGCGTAAGACAGGATTTTTAAATAACTCTTCTTTAGCCATAAAAGCAAACTTTTTCGGACTAGCAGATACCGCTAAGTATAAAGGGTCCCACCAAGTTCTATGAGGAGCAACTAAAATATAATTTTCAGCTTGCGGCAGTAATTCTTTTTGCTCGTAATGAGCATTTCCATTAATGATAAATAAAATGATCCTAACTAGGCCACGCATAAATGTAAAAAACATAATCTCTATCCTTTATTTATTATTTGCTAAAATTAGTATGCAAGAAAAAACCATCTTTTACAAGCTTTTTCTCTTAGAGAGTTGTTAATTCAGCCAAAAACAAGCTATAATAAATAAGAATATTTTAAAGGAGTTCGTAAATGTTAGTAAGCAAAGAAGAAAGAATCGATCAGCTTTATGCTCAGGATGTGCAGATTATCCAAAGTTCGCAAGTTTTTTCTTTTTCATTAGACGCGGTATTATTGGCAAATTTTCCCAAAATACCAAAAAAAGGTAAAATTGTTGATCTATGTGCGGGTAATGGCGCAGTTGGTTTATTTATCGCCAAAAAAACACAGGCAAAAATTTATCAAATCGAAATTCAAGAAAAATTAGCAGATATGGCCCAACGCAGTATCCAGTTAAACCATTTAGAAGATCAGATGGAAGTTTTGCCGATTGATTTGAAAAATACTTTAACTAAAATCTCTGCTGATTCTTGTGATCTAGTTTTATGTAATCCGCCTTACTTTAAAAATCTAGCCACAAATCATAAAAATCCTAATCCTTACTTAGCGATTGCCAGACACGAGATCTATACCGATCTAGCCCAGGTAATTGCAACTTCTGCACGATTATTAAAAATGAACGGACGCTTTGCCATGGTTCATCGACCTGAACGTTTTTTAGAAATTATTGAGCTGATGCAAAACCATCGTATAGCACCTAAACGAGTACAATTTATTTACCCCAAAAAAGACAAAGCGGCAAATATCTTACTTATTGAAGGGATCAAGGATGGAAAAATCGATGGCTTTAAGGTCTTAGCCCCATTAGTAACTTATAACGAAAAAAATGAATATACAACTGAGATAGACAGGTTACTCTATGGCTGATAGACACTACTTTTATGTACTACACTGTAAAGATGGCAGTTTTTATGGTGGCTATACAACAGATCTCAATCGTCGATTAAATGAGCATAATCAGGGGATCGGAGCCAAATATACTCATCCTGCCAGTCGTCGTCCGTTACAGATGATCCATGCCGAAGATTTTGCAACTCGCAGTCAGGCAACTAAAGCTGAAGCCGCCTTTAAAAAATTAAACCGCAAAGCCAAAGAACAATACTTAAAAAAAAATCACACAAAAAATATCTGGCATCCTTTATCTTAAAGGACAGCCAGATATTTTTTAATTAAAATCTTCATTCAAAAAACTAGCAATTTTTTGTTGACCATAAATTGTCTGATTGCCATTAAAAACAAAAGCTACTGTCATTACTATAAAGAAATAAGGCAAACTTTCAAAACCAAAGATCTCAGATCCGATCATGATGGGAGCCAGATAGGTATTTGTCGCGCTACCGAAAACTGTCGCATAGCCCAAAGCAGCCAAAAACATATTAGGTAAGCCCAACAGACTACTTAAAACAAAACCAAAAGTGGCTCCAATGGCAAATAAAGGAGTTACTTCCCCTCCTTGAAAACCAGCAGCCAAAGTAATGATCGTCAGAAACGCCTTCAATAGCCAGTCATAGCTTTTTACTGCTCCTTGTGAAAAACACAGATTCGTTAAATTGGTCCCAAATCCTGAATAGCGTCCCATAAATAAGATTATCATCAGAATACTTATGACAACTCCCACAATTCCTACTCTTCTAACTGGATTAGGTAATTTTTTTATAAACAGTTTCTTTGTATAGGTCAATAGATAAGCAAAAACTGCACCCACTAAACTAAAGGCAATTCCTGCGATGACTAATTTTACAAATAAAAGCAGATCTAAAGCTGGTAAATCAGTCACTTTGAAATGAAATTTTTTTAATCCTAAAAAATCAGAAGTCATACTAGCAGCAAAAGCCGACAATAATGTGGGAAGTAAAGCATCATAGCGCAAAGTTCCAATCGTTAAAACCTCTAAAGCAAAAAAACTGGCAGCAATAGGTGTACCATAAAGACCCGCAAAACCAGCCGACATTCCAATAATGACAAAACGACTGGCATCCAGCCGCTTAAAAAAGCGGCAGATTGCAAGTGAGATACTAGAGCCGATTTGAATAGCGGCACCTTCCCGACCCGCACTTCCACCGAATAAATGCGTTAACCAACTACCGATAATGACAAAGGCCGTTAAACGTTTGGGAATATATTTTTTTTCCTTGTGTCCCGTTTGAAAAACTAAAGACATTCCCTGAGAGCTGCTCTTACAATATTTGAGTAAAAAATAGGTAAAAATCATCCCTACAGGTCCTAAAAATAAAATCAGCGGCATAAAGTACTCCAGACGCAATTGTGTCACCACAAGCAATCCTTTGCCAAAAACAGTATCAACCATACCAACAACGATTCCAATCAAAATACTTAAAAAAGCAATAACTAATAAATCACTTTTTACAAAAGACACTTTTTTCAACCCAATAACCTACCTTGTTTAAATTCTTCTTATTCACTACATAAAAAAACTTCTGCAAGCCTAAATAAGCCTACAGAAGTCATCAGTCTTGCAACGGTTTTACTTTTCACAGTAAGGGAGAACCTCATTCCCCTTAAAACTATTACTTGCCGGCACGTTTTACATAAGAACCCTCTTGGGTATTTACTTCTAATAACTCACCTGACTCAACAAAATCAGGAACATTGATCACCAGACCTGTTTCCATTGTAGCTGGCTTTCCTGAACCAGTTACTGTAGCGCCTTTGATAGAAGGTTGAGTTTCAGTAACACGCAATACTACAGTGGTCGGCAATTGGACACCAATCACTTCATCGCCAAAGAACTGGATCTTAGCTTCACCATTTTCCAATAAATATTTTAATTCATTTTCAATGTTTTCAACTGGGATTTCATATTGATTATAAGTTTCCAGATCCATAAAGTATGCAATATCATCCATCTGATACAAGTACTGAACTGTTTTGGTTTCCAAAATCGCTTGTTCAAATTTCTCATCTGGACGGAAAGTTGTATCGTAAGTAGAACCCGTGCGCACATTTCTTAATTTCATACGCATAACCGTATTACCCTTACCTGGTTTGTGGTGGCTGGCTTCTAATACTTTGATCAGATTATCATTTTGTAAAAAAGTCATACCTGCTTTTAAATTAACTGCTGAAATCATTCATTCATTCTCCTTTATTCGTAAGCATATACTTTATTATGATACCACAAAAAGCGTTCACTAAGCTAGACTATTTCGAAAGATTAGGGATCAGATGAATTTTTTTCTTTACTTTGCATCAGTTTTTGATCATAAAAATCGGATTTTTTCATCAATTCATTTTGAAAGTTATCATAACCCTTTTTTTCAATCAAAGTCTTCTGCCCAGAAAATAAATTGACACCTATTCCCATACGATTTCCTGGGATTTTTACATTTAGAGCCGACAAAGTAGTAGGAAACATATCCACTGCACTAAATTGACGATTTTTTTCACGTACTTTTTTCTTATCTGTATTTAAAAAAACATTATAGACCGAACGTTGATAATCAGGATCAATATCATCAAAAAAATCACTGTCCATGGTTAAATGATCACCGCATAAAATAACTGTAGTATTTTCATAAAAGGGTTGTTTTTTCATCCACTGTAACAATTCATAAATTTGTTTATCCGAATAATGGATCACGTTACTATACTGATCACCAAATACATCTGGCGTCTGTTCACTTTCATAACCGTCCTCAAAGTGAGTATCTGCAGTTAACATTGTCAGATTAAAAGGCTGATCTTTTTGTGCTAGTTCGGTCAAAGTTTCTTTGGCATATTGGAATAATTTAGCATCTTCATAACCCCACCACTCATAGTAATCTTCAGGAATCTTGCCATTTTCAACGGCCCAATGATAATCACGGATCTCATAATTGCCATGTTGGCTAAAGTATTTATCACGACCGGCAAACTCCGCTTCAGATCCCATTAGAAGGACTTGGTTATAATCTTCTTCATCCAGAATTTGTCCGATCGAGTATGCTCCGGGAAAATATTCCGCGCTGTTTTTTTCTGAACTTTCTGTTGTATTTAAACTAGTCGAAGGCCGCAAAGGTAGACCTGACGTCTGAGCGACCATGGAGCTGGCCGTCTGATTAGCTCCGGGAACTTGTAACATTCCCCCAAGTTTATCTGAATTAGAAAATTGAATACCTGCTTTTGCTTCATCAGCTAGATGAGGCATCAAATTCTTTTCTTCAATACCACCTAATTCTTTGGAAAAATAACTGCTTTCGGTTGATTCTAAGAAAATATAGACTAAATTACGCTTTTTCTCTGGAAATTGCAGTTTAACTTGTTTAGGATCCACATAATATTCATCATAAATATACGTTTTTTCAAAATAAAAAGCCTTGATATCTGCATAGCCAAATTCCTTCCCGCTTAAAAAGATACCAAAAACCAAAGCTAGAATCCCAAACATTACAACCTTCTTGTTATTAAATTCAGGATATCTTTGCCATTTAAAAAAGCTGCAGGCACAAATAAAATATAATAAAGTAGCCAGCGGTACTGTGATCAAAAGTGCTTGTAATAAGGGATCAACCATATAATTGATAATCTGGCCTGGATCACTGCCGCGAATCGGCTGGGTCATGATAAAGACAATTTGATCCAAACGCATATTACCGATACCTTTCATCGCATAACGACTACTTGCATAAGCCAAAAAACCCAAAAAGATCAGTAATGTACTGATCGAGAAAATAATTTTATCTTTGCGTTTAAAACGATAGCTTTTCTTTAATAAACCGCGCTTTTCTAGTTGTTGGAATAAAGTCATCACAACAATTACACTAACAGCTGACCCTAAAGCAATCTTGCCACTGGGAGCTGACTTAAAATACAAGAAAAAATAATTATGCCAATCTGATAAGTCTATTTTTGCCTGATTATATAAAAAGATCGTTGTCCCTAGATAGAAGAAACTGCCATAGGCAAAGCGGATCGATCTTTGTGTTTTTGAAAGTGGATTTTGTAGATAGATCACAAACAATACAATACAGTAAACAAAAAACATCCAGCTATCCCCCTTTCTTTCATTTCGTGATAATTATAGCATAAGCAAGCTAACAAATTGTGATAAAAAAATGAAACTTAAAGAATAAAAAAGACCTAACAGCTTTTTTTCACAAAAAGCTGTTAGGGGATCAATTTTTTTACTTTAAAAAGTTGCAAAAGAACTATCTTTATGCTCGTCATCTTCTAGATAAGCTCTTATTGCATCACTAGTCATAACTTTTTTTAACTCTTTCATTTTTGATGAATCCGCCAATTCTTCACGTGTAACCAATTGAATGGCAAAATGTTGTGAGTCTCGTTTTTCTAAAAATAAAGCATCTTTTGGCGTTAAGTCAATTTTCTTCAAATAAGCTGGATAATTATAAATCATTGCCACATCGGGTTCGCTATAAGCTTCTGATAAGTTCAATAAATCTACTTTCAGCCATTCAAAACCATGCGGATTTTCCACCACATCTTTAATTGTACCATTATAGCCGACTCCTTCTTTTAATTTGATCAGCCCTTGGTCAGCTAAAATTTTTAGTGCTCGTCCTTCATTAACAGCATCATTAGTAATAGCGATTTTCTTGCCCTCAGGGATTTCTTCTGCTGAAGCATAGTCTTTGGAATAAAAACCGATCTTAACATCATAAATAGGTTGAATTGCTACCAAATGAGCATCTTTAGCTTCATTATACTGCTGCATAAAAGGCTCATGCTGAGCAAAATTTGCATCTGCTTCACCATTTTCCACCATATCATTATAAGCCACATTATCATTGACTTGGGCGATTTTGATAGTATAGCCGTCTTTTTTAGCTTCTTTAGCCGCAATTTTAGTAATATCTGTCATTGTGGGCAAGGCTACTGCTACAGTGATCGTTTTATCTTCTTTAGCTGACTTGCTTTTTTCTGTCTGATCAGTATTGCCACAAGCACTTAATATGCCTACTGAAAAAAAAGCTAGTAGTAAAACCGTAAATTTTTTCATTTTATCCCTGCTTTCTCTTGTCTAGTTTTTGGGCAAAAAAACTCCCCGTCATTTGAATAATAAATACAATTATGATCATGACAATGATTGCAAAATACATAATTCCCAGCTGATAACTCTGGTAGCCGTAACGAATGGCTAAATCACCAACACCGCCTCCGCCAACAATTCCCATAACAGTGGAATAAGAAACAATACTGACCACTGAAGTCGTATAGCCTAAGACCAGTCCACTTCTAGCTTCAACTAGTAAAAAATGCCAGATATACTGCCCTAAAGAACAACCTAATGAATCGGCTAAAAGTCGGGTTTCATCAGGAACGTCTAAGAGAACTTGCTCGACTTGCCGTGCGTAAATAGCCGTTGCCACGATACTGACCGGCAAACTTGCCGGATAAGGCCCAAAAGCCTGACCTAGTAAAAAACGTGTAACAGGAATCAGAGAAACGACCAGTAATAAATAAGGAAAAGAGCGAACTAAGGTAATAATAAAATTTAAACCCCAGTAAAGTGTTGACTGCTTGGCTTTGATTTTAGGATTGGATAAAAAAAGGGCAATTCCTAAAGGCAAACCTAATACAAGTGAAACGACCATCGCAATTCCCATCATGATTGCAGTCTGCTGCAGGGATAAAAGAAATTCAGGCAAATAATACTGAATATTATCCAGCAAAGTCATGGTGCCATCCTCCTTTTAACCTGTTCAAGATAAGTATCTGCAGTAAGGTCAACTCCGCTAGGCTGATTTGTGACCTCGCCTAATAAATGACCTTCTTGCATTACTAGTACTCTTTTACATAACTTCTTGACCGCATCTAATTGATGGCTGACAAAAAAGATAGTTATATTGAATTCATTATGCATTTTCTCTAATAGTTTAATAATTTCATCTGTATTTTTTTCATCAAGAGAACTGGTTGCCTCATCACATAAGATCACATCAGGCTTTCTAATCATCGCTCTTGCTATGGCGATCCTTTGTTTTTCACCACCAGAAAGTTGGGCCGGATATTTGTCGACTTTTTCTTTCATAGCCACAATCTCAATTAACTCATCTACCCAAGCTTCATCTTTTTGTCCTGATAATTTTAAGGGCAGAGCAACATTTTCTCTAACAGTCAAATTATTTAATAAATTAAATTGTTGAAAGACCATCCCGATCTTTTGTTTTTCTCTGCGAATTTCTCGCTTAGATAAGCCTTTACTCTGGCGACCGTTAATTTCTAAACTGCCCGCCGTTGGTGTTTCTAATAAATTCAGCTGACGTAAAAGAGTCGATTTTCCCGATCCGCTTTTACCAACTACACCTACTACTTCTCCTTTTTTTACTGAAAAAGAAATATCATTTAAGGCAACTGTAGCTTGATAGCTCTTTTTCAGATGGCTTAATAAATACATGAATACCTCCTTTTACCGCCTTTAATTTAACAATAAATCAAGTAGATCCTGCTTAGAAAAATTCAAAATATACTCCGATACCTCTACTTCTTCAAGCGCTTTTTCAAGCACTTCATATTTATAAACTTTCCCTAGCAAAAGCTCAGTAAGGCCTGTAATATCTTTAGCACCAAAAAAATCCCCATAAAACTGTACAGCGGAAATCTTCCCGTTTTCAGTCGATAGATGAAGGTCTACGATCCCGACCTTGGGCAAACGTATTTGACGATTAAACTCAAAGTCAGGCGCCTCGCCATAGACCCATTCATCATTTGCATAACGCTCTTCAAAGAGTTTCTGAATACCATCTTTATCACTAGCAGTCAGACTTAATTTCTTATCAGCAATCTCAGCTAAACTTTCAACTTGATAGACTTGACAAAGCAAAGCATCACGAAATTCTTCAGTCGTATTTTTCTGAAATTGCGGGGCTAAAAAGGGCTTTACATTAGTCACATTTCTACGGACTGAAGGAGTAGCTTTCGATGCTATTTTTTCTTTAGAAACAGTTAATATCTTGCCTAAAACAGACAGATCAACATCAAACATCAGTGTACCATGAGAATAAGTTCGATCATTCTTGGTATACATGGCATTTCCTGAAAATTTCTGCTCGCCAATATACATATCATTACGCCCGCCCACATGGGCTGTACTGGCTCCCATCTTCTGCAGAGCTCTTACAATCGGGGTTGTTACGCCACGATAATCGCCAAAAGTCGTATCCCCTTTTTTAGTCACAAAACTAAAACTGAGATTTCCCAGATCATCATAGACTGCGCCTCCACCAGAAGTGCGGCGTGTCAGAGTAATATTATGCTGACGTAAATAATTCAAATCAATTTCTTCATAGACATTTTGATTACGACCGATAATAATACACGGACTTTGAATATATAACAGAAATAAAGGTTCTGTTACATCTTTTGTATTCATAAGATATTCTTCCGTTGCTAGATTAAGACGGATATCCTGACTTTCCATCACATGATAGCGCATTTCCTCGTTCTCCTCTGCTTTTTATCTATTAATCTTCTTTATTCTCGCCTTTAAGAAAAAAACAAGCAAGAAAAATGCTTGTTCAACTGTTCTCATTTTAATTGAAAACTGTATCAAAAAACCTGGTCATTTTTCTTTTCAAAAAAATTCCAGGTAGTTGTCGCTTATTTTATTTGCTGTTTCAGTTCTCTTTTACCAAGCCAGATCCCTATTGCAAAAAAGATTTCGATCAAAAAGAAGAAAAAAATAAAGCAATGCATAAAATATTGTTCCGGTAACACATTTATGATGGGGTCAGTAATTGGATCAAATAACCAGTCATCATTATTAAAAAATAGTTCATGAAACTTGATAAAAAAAGCATCAAAACCCATCGACATCAACAATGCTAACAAAACCGGCAGGCCCATCCCCCATTGAAAAGGTTGGATCAAACGCCATTTCTGCTTGGTTTTATTCAAATAATATAAAAAATAAGCAGAAGGAAACAGGCTTATAAAAAGAATCGTATAGTCGAGCATAAATAATTTTTTTACATCGTAAAAGTGTGCCCGACCTTGGATGGACATAGGAAAATCAGCTAACGACAACTCTTTAACCCAAGGAAAATTTAAAAAACGCATCAACTCATCATAATTCTTTAATAATCTTGTTTGATCTAAATTTGTATAATTAAGAATATCTAAGTGTTTAACATCCCAAACGTAGATAAAACGTGCGTTGATCGTCAGAAAAACAGCTAAACTGATCAAGGTTAGAAATAAACTTAAGAAACCTAATCGCTCAAACCACACCCGCCTTTTCATCAATCAAAACTCCACTGGTCCAGATTATCGATCGTATACGTAGGTGCTATCGGTAAATCAGGCAGATCTTCTTTGGCGGTAAAGCCGGAAAGAACCAAGAGTGAATCGATCTCATTATTGATTCCAGAGCGGATATCTGTTTCATAATTATCGCCTACCATGACAACTTCGTCTTTAGGTAATCCTAAACGTTCCAGCGCTTTATCCATGATGATTGCTTGTGGTTTACCGATATAAATCGCCGGTGTCTGTGTGGCGGTTTCAATTAAAGCACACAGTGCCCCGGCTCCTGGTACTAAGCCACGCTCATTAGGTAAATTTTTATCCGGATTAGTACCGATAAAAGTCGCTCCTTTACGAATGGCTAAAGTGGCAAGCACGAATTTTTCATAGGTCACCTGGCTATCTAAACCAACTACAACATAATCAGGATTTTCCTCTTCCCAAATGAAACCTGCCGTTAAGATCAGTTCAGTCAAACCACTTTCACCGATCACATAGACCTTTTTACCTTTGCCGT
>DATGVB010000242.1:0-2951 GCA_035300805.1 Tetragenococcus sp.
CAGAAATTTCTTGAAGTTCACTTAAAGTAGCATGTTTTAGATCGTAAAGACTGGGAAATCTATTTAAAATAATCCCAGCCAACTCGATCACACTGTATTTACGTGAACCTGTTCTTAATAAGATTGCCAGTAATTCCTGATTGGACAAAGCCTGTTCACCGTACTCTAACATACGCTCACGTGGCAGCGAACTTTGAGGTAATAGTTTTTTCATCGATAAATTCTCCTTTGCGTACTTTTTGCCTTACATATACTAATACGCAAAAAAGCTTGATTTCTTTTTTATTTTTTTAAAAAATTAGGAATTTCTTTTAAAGAAGGTAGAATGGCCAATGTTTTTTCACTAATTACTGGTGTTGGTTCAATTAAATCTGGAACCATCACAACATTGATCCCGGCTTTTTCGGCAGCTAAAATTCCATTGGTTGAATCTTCCAAAATCAGTAACTCATGTTTAGCCAGCGCCAAAGAACTTTGGGCTTTAAGAAAAATCTCAGGATCGGGTTTAGCTCTAGTCACATTTTCAAAAGAAATAATATGCGAAAATTCTTTGGTTAAACCATGATTTTTAAGCAGAATATCAACGATCCGCCGCTGATTACTTGTGGCAATGACTCTTGCTAATTTTTCTTTATCTAAAAAGTCCAATAATTCTAATAATCCCGGTTTCATCTTTGCTGTACCTGCTTCAAATAACTCAATCCCACGATTAAAGGCTCGATCAATAAAAGTACTTACTTTTTTTTGACCAAATACGGGATCATACTTCTGATGGTAAAACTGCCACAATTCTGCATCCGAAATTCCGATAAAATCTTCATAGATTGAAAAATTATAATCAAATCCCATCTCATCGGCAACTTGCTGAGTCGCCTGATAGTAAATCAGTTCAGTATCAAACATCAGACCATCCATATCAAAGATAATGCCTTTTAAATTTTGCATTCCTCCACCCTTTCTTAAATTAAATCCTTGATCAAACCCCTAACTTCAGAAATGAAGTATAACGAACCCGTAATTAAAATTAGATCATCTGGTTGAGCTTGTTCCAAAATACTAGCAAAGCCAAATTGCCATAAAGAAGCAATTCGAATTCTCTGCGTATCAATTTCCTGATAATTTTTTTCTAATTGAAGTGCTTCAGGAAAATCAAAACTCGTCAGATAAATTTCAGCATGCGAAATAGTGAGTAGTTGCTTGATCATAGTTGTAATATCTTTACGTTCTAAGGCTGAAAATAAAACATAAACTTTATTTACCTGAAATTCATTTTTTATATTTTCTACTAGTCGACCCATTGCATGCGGATTATGGGCACCATCCAAAACGATAAGTGGCTCCTGGCTCACTTTTTCCATTCTAGCCGGCCAAGTCACAGCAGCCAACCCTTGACGAACCGGTTTATCAGAAAAAGGAAGGCCTAATTTTTGACAACTGAGATAAAAAAGCTCAATCGCAAGAGCGGCATTTTCCACTTGATGTCGCCCTAAAAGAGGCACATATAACTGATTGATTTTTCCATTTTCATTAGTAAAGTCAAATTGCTCACCCCATTTTGGATCAGGACCTTTATAGTTAATCTCAAATGATTGTCCAAAGTGTGCAACACTGGCTTTTTTTTCAGCAGCGATATGATCGATCACTGCCTTGGCAGCTGGTGTGATATTACCAGTAACTAAGGGAACATTATTTTTTATGATCCCGGCTTTTTGGGCAGCAATTTCTTCAATCGTATCTCCCAAAACAGCCGTATGATCTAATCCAATCGTTGTAATAGCTGTTAGTATAGGAAAAACAACATTTGTACTGTCGAGTAAGCCTCCTAGACCTACTTCCAAAATAACGACATCAGGTTTTTTTTCTTTAAAATATAAGAAGGCAGCAGCTGTAACCAATTCAAATTCTGTTAAAGAGCAATTCAATTCATCGGATTCTTTAACAAAGGGCTCTAACACTTGAATAACTTTAGTTAGTGCTTCATCTGAAATAGGCTTTCCATCTAGCGAAATTCGTTCATTAAAATTTTCAATATATGGTGACGTAAAAGTTCCTACAGTGAGTCCTGATTTTTCCAGCATGTTTGCTAAAAAACTAACTGTAGAACCTTTCCCATTCGTCCCGGCAATATGGATGAAAGTCAGATTCTTTTCAGGATGGTGAAGCTGATCTAATAAATGATTGATTCTCTCAAGGCCTGGCTTTGACCCGAATTTTTTTCTACTTTCAATAAAATCAACAGTATCTGCTACGGTTTTTATCATCTATATCCACCTCAAATTTTATTATACCAAATTCTAATCGTCGATAGTACAAAAGAAAGATTTTTCTTATTTTTAAGCATCAGAATAAAAAAACAAAAAAATCCAAGCTGTTTTTCTTTGTGTATACTCGTCTTTTTAGTATCGGGGATACCTTTTCAGATTTTAAAAAGTCTCCACAAAAATTTGCGGAGACTTACTATCTATTCCAAGACTTTTTGGTCACTTATCAAGAAAAATTCAATCTTTCTTGCTCTAGATTTAGATATTTTTTAGTTGAAGAATTCTGTCTTTTACAGCTTTTTGCTTTTCCAGATAGTCTGCTTGTTTATCGCGTTCTTTTTGGACAATTGCTGCAGGGGCATTAGCCACAAAGCGTTCATTGCTCAATTTTCCTGTAACTCGCTTAACTTCCTGATCCCATTTTGTTAATTCTTTTTCTAAACGAGCAACTTCTGCCTTGACATCGATCAGACCGGCTAGTGGCAGATAAATATTTACTTCCGTCAAGATTTGAGACATGGCTAATTCAGGTGCCTTGATCCCACTTGAAATTACTAGTGTTTCAGGATTACAGAAACGTTCCAAGTAATTGCGATTTTCACTCAAGAAGTCTTCAATAACCTGATCAGAGGTTTGAATCAATAAAGTAATTGGTTTAGACAAAGGTGTATTGACTTCAGCACGAATATT
>DATGVB010000243.1:0-13935 GCA_035300805.1 Tetragenococcus sp.
AAACCTTAGGCAAATCTGTTAATTTACTTTCCAAACTAGTAATAATTTCGTCACTGGCGCCGGGCAACACTTGAATCATAAATCCCCCCGCCGTCTTAATAGAATCATCAGTATCCACTAATACACTTAAACCAATGGAAGATGGAATCTGTTCTGACACCGCCATATAATAAGTGAAATCCTCGGCTAATTCCCCTGAAACAATGGGGGTTTGTCCCGAAAAAGGCTCTTTAAGCCCTAAATCTTTAGTTACCGAAAAAATTCCTTTTGTGCCTACAGCTCCAGCTACATCAATTTTCCCTTGTTTATTTAAGGGAAGACTGATGTGCGGGTTTTTAATGTAGCCACGTACTTCTCCTTTACCATTGCTGACAACTACGATACCCCCGGCAGGGCCATCTCCTTTCACACGAACGGTGATCGTATCTTCTCCTTTGACGGTACTCCCCAGGAGCAGGCCGCCAACTAGCGTCCGGCCTAAAGCCGCAGAAGAAGTATTCCAGGTGTCATGTCGCTTTTGACCCTGGCTAACTGTTTGGGTGGCATTTACCGCATAAGCTCGTATATAGCCATTATAGGCGAGGGCTTTCACTAAATAATCTTTCATCATCCTACTTTTCTCCTTTAAAATGCTGCAAAACAATCATTTGTATCATACACATTTTTAAAATGATCTTCAACTTTACTGTTTGTCATTTCCAATAGATTTTTTCATAATTTTTCAGCAGCAAAAAGCTGCAGCAGAAACTTGCTACAGCTTTTTTACCTTCAAATCGTCAGTAGATATTATGCAAGACTTTAAAAATCATCCTTTTTTATCGTCAGAGTCATCGGTAGTTTCATCACCTGAATCTTCCGGTTTCTTTTCATCTGAAGAATCTACTGAATCTTTTTCAGCTTGGCGTTTTTGAGCTTCTTTTTTTTGCAAAGCACGTTTGGCTTCTTCAAAAGTCTGCCCATTTTCGCTTGGATATTCTTCATCTTCCACTTTTTCCGGCATTTTACCTGTTTCAAATAAAGACTTGATTGCTTTTGCATCAAGTGTTTCATATTCCAACAATTTTTCTGCAATCAGTTTATGTTGCTCACTGTGCTCTTCAATAATCTCACGTGCTTTAGCATGCGCCTTATTTAAGATGCTGCGAACTTCTTCATCAATTTCAAAAGCGATTTGTTCAGAATATGTCTTGGTCTGACCATAATCACGACCGATAAAGACTTGATTATTTCCTTCGTATTGAACAGGTCCTAATTTTTCACTCATCCCATACTCTGTAACCATGCTGCGTGCCAGACTAGTGGCTTGTTCAAAGTCATTGGAAGCGCCAGTTGATTGTGAATTGAAGACAACCTCTTCAGCTGTACGTCCACCCAGCATACCTACGATTTGTTCAAAAAGATCCTCTTTAGTTAGTAAGTTCTGATCTTCTTTAGGCAAAGCAATCATATAGCCGCCAGCACGTCCTCTTGGAATAATGGTTACTTTGTGTACGACACGAGCACGATTTAACACCATACCTACAATCGTATGACCCGCTTCATGGTAAGCCACCATTTCACGTTCACGTTTATTGATTACTTTATCTTTCTTGGCTGGACCGGCGATTACGCGATCTTCTGCTTCATCAATATCAGAAGCATCAATAATTTTTTTATCACGTCGTGCTGCAACTAAAGCTGCTTCATTTAAAACATTTTCCAGATCCGCTCCGGCAAAACCTGGTGTTTGTTGGGCAACCACTTTTAGATCAACATCTTTGGACAAAGGCTTGTTACGTGCATGAACCTTCAAAATAGCTTCTCTTCCCTTAACATCTGGACGACCTACTAAAATCTGACGGTCAAAACGTCCTGGACGAAGCAACGCCGGGTCTAAGACATCTGAACGGTTGGTAGCAGAAATTACAATGACACCTTCGTTACCTTCGAAACCGTCTAATTCAACCAATAATTGGTTCAACGTCTGTTCTCGTTCATCATGGCCGCCGCCCATGCCAGCACCACGTTGACGACCGACTGCATCGATTTCATCAATAAAGATGATTGCCGGTGCATTTTTCTTGGCTGTTTCAAACAAATCACGTACACGACTAGCCCCAACTCCGACAAACATTTCGACAAAGTCTGAACCAGAAATCGAGTAAAATGGAACCCCTGCTTCACCAGCAACTGCCTTGGCTAACAATGTTTTCCCTGTTCCTGGAGGGCCTTCTAATAAAACTCCAGCGGGGATCCGTGCACCTAAGTCAGAAAAACGACGTGGATCTTTTAGAAATTCGACCACTTCGACTAGTTCTTGTTTTTCTTCTTCCGCTCCGGCAACATCTGAAAAGCGGATTCGATTCGCTTTTTTATCGGCTTCTTTAGCTTTAGACTTGCCAAAGTTCATCACGCGGCCATTGCCGCCACCACCGCCGCCTTGTTGGCCCATCATCATATAAAACAGTCCCAAGAACAGCAATAATGGTAGGAAACTTAAGAGCAGCTGCATCCAAACGCCGCCATTTGATTGTTCTTCGATAGTCGTTTTGACCGAGTTTTCACTAGCAGAGTCAGTAATTTCATTTAAAGTAGCATCATTAGGCAAAACGGTCGTTGAAAAGTTCTTTGTTGTAGAACTCGACGATCCTAATACACTTAGCCCATTACTATTACTTACTTTTTGTTCTTCTTTGTAAGTTCCGGTAATGTTATAAACTCCATTAGTTGGTTTAACTTTTAAAGTTTTGATATCTCCTGATTTTAATTGTTCAGTGAAGGTTGAGTATTCTATCTCAGGGGTATCTTCTCTACCATCACCTAGGAAGAAGTAAACGACCATAACCATGGCTAGAATGATCAGCACATAATAGAGCGTATTTCTTGCATTCCCTTTATTTTTTTTATTCATGCGGCTCCTCCTTGCTTTTGTCTAACTTTGACCTTTACATTGTATCACAGGTCAGAGTTATTCGGTTAATCTTTTGACTCATATATGCTTGGTTTCAAAACCCCTACATAAGATAGATTACGATACTTTTGCGCAAAGTCCAAACCATAACCTACCACAAATTCATTTGGCACGTCAAAGCCGACATAATCCGCTTCAATGTCAATTTGACGCCCTTCTTGTTTATCTAATAAAGTGACAATCGTCACCGAATTTGCCTGACGATACTTGAATAAATCAACCAGATATTTCAAAGTCCGGCCGCTATCAATTATATCTTCAATAATCAGCATATTGCGTCCTTTGACGTTTGTATCTAAGTCTTTGACTATTTTTACTTCACCAGAAGAAACGGTTGCATCGCCATAACTTGAAACATCCATAAAATCAATTTCAATATATGTATCCATCTGACGGATGATATCTGCCATAAAAGGGACTGCTCCCTTTAAAACACCTACAACTAAAGGCTCTTTATCTTTAAATTCCGCTGTCAGTATCTCCCCTAATTCTTCACAGCGATGTTGAATTTCTTCTTGCGTGATCAAGACTCTTTCAATATCTTTTTCCAGCATTGCTTTCTCCTTCCGGCTTTTACTTACAATATTTGTAAAGAAGTACGTAGTGTATTTTAGCAGTTTCTTGACTAATACACAAATAAGAAATTGCATAGGGCAAAACCGCTAGCACCTTCTCATTCTTATCTGTCAGCACCCAAGCTCTTTCTCTTCGTTTTTGCGGGATTTTCTGATCGATCAAAATCCGTGCAACCTTTTTTTTCAATTGCGGATTTAACTGGATACGATCACCATCACAACGTTTCCGCAAAGTCACTGGCAAAGAAAAGTCTACCTTTAAATATTGACGATATTCTGACCAGTTTGCGATTTTTTCAGGAATTTTTTCTTGTCCTGGCTGAAAAATCCCGATCCATTCATGCTCAGACAAAAAAACAGATTCTCCCTCATGTAAATTAAATCTGGCTTTTTTTTCAACTTTAATAGCTTGATGTAAAAAGAGTTTCTCATAACTTTTTTGAAATTGCCAATTATCGACAAGATCAATTTGCCAATTTGCCTTATTCTTCTGCAGTAGCTGAGCAACTTGACTGATCTGATCCTGACTGATTGTCAACTGGTAAATTTGACGCGCCTGCTGTCTGATAGCTTCCAAGAGAAAAAACTGGCGCGCAGCGGAAAGCTGATTAAATTTTTTAATATCCATATTCAATTGATCCGAACTTGCTTTTACCATTGCCTGATAATCTTTTTGCTGCTGTTTTACAACTGTTTCTTGCGCATAGATCAACTGTTCTGAAAGTTGTTGAAAATGTGATAGCACTTGTCGATTTTCCGCTTTTAAGTGAGGAACCACCAGCTGCCTGATACGGTTACGCTGTACATCCAGCTTTTGATTTGTTGCATCTTCAAAAAAAAGAATATCTTCTGCTTGAGCATACTGATGGATTTCTTCCTTTGAACTTTGTAATAAAGGTCGAATCAAATGACCTTGACCAAAAGGCTGACGATCGATGATCCCGTGAGCTGAAAAAAAGTTCCCGTCACGCACCATTTTCATTAACATCGTTTCCATTTGATCATCACCGTGATGGGCTGTGGCTAAGAAAGGATAATTATGTCTGGTCATTATCTCTGCAAAAAAGTGATAGCGAAATGTCCGTGCCTTTTCTTCCATACCTACTTGTGAATGATTTTGCCAGTGAGTAGAAAAAAAAGGAAGCTGACGTTGTTCGCAGTATTTTTTTAAAAACTCTTCTTCTTTATCTGATGCCTGTCGCAACTTGTGATTGACATGTACTACTCCTAATTCAAGAGCAAACTGTTCTTGAATTTTTTGTAAAATATCGATGAGTACCATTGAATCCACTCCGGTAGATACAGCAACTAACAACCGTGAATTAGCAGTAAGTAAAGTACGATCGTCAATAAAATGAGCGACTTTTTGTTCTAACACTCTAAACTCCCCCATTTCTATGAAACGAAAACAGGCAAAAGGCTCATCAATTCTGATGAATCTTCTGCCTGCCAATAAAAATCAGTTTCTGCGACCTCCGCGACCTCCGCGTTTTCCTTCTGTATTACGTCGCAAAGAAGAAAGACGATCATCACTTTCTTTTAAGAACGAACTCATCAATGCATCGAAGTCTTGTTTATTATTGCCAGTATTTTGACTGTGCGCATAGGAATTACTTTTCTTTTGAGCAGGACGATGATTTTTGTGGTCAAAATCTCGTTTTTGCTCTTTTCTTGCTTCCTTAGGTTTATCTTCTGCCTTACGGATCGATAAGCCGATTTTCCCGTCATCGCCAACGGAAGTAACCAGCACGGTCACCTCGTCTCCAAGAGCTAAGACATCATGAATATCCTTAACAAAACTATTAGAAATTTCGCTGATATGAACCAGACCCGTTTTTTTACTTCCTAAATCAATAAATGCACCAAAATTTGTAATCCCCGATACTTTCCCTTTAAGTTTTTCTCCAACTTCGATTGACATAAAAAAAATGTTCCTCCTAAATTTTGCCTTTATAAAATACTTACAGTACTGTAAGTGAAATAGAAATTTTGGCGGCTTTACCAAGCTTCTATTGCTCTAAATTTTTTTGAGTAAAACTGAGCAATTTTCACTCAAATAATTATGTCTTTAAATGACCTTATTCATCGTCTTTATCTTTAGTAGCAGCCTCATTACCAGGTAACGGGAAGACAATCTCATCATCATCTGAATATAAATAGCGACTTCTAGCAAGTTTAGCAACGTAATCTTCATCTTTTAATAAAGAAACATCTTTTTTCAAGCCCCCTACTTTTTCAGAAAGGACTTTTTCTTGAGCAATCGTTTCTGTCTTATAGTCTTCTAATTTCTGCAGACGCAAATAATCATTAAACAAGGAGATTCCGACACTCAAAAAGATTGCTGCAGCGACAACAAAAATCGCCAGCAAACGACGCCGTTTGAAAATAATCTGACGTTGTTGCTTTGCATAATAGGCATATTGCTCTTTGGCATATTCATTATCCAAAACTTTTACCTTACTTTCTTCCTGCTTATCCATGCAAACCGCTCCAGTCTTTCTAACTTAATTATAATTTATTATACCAACATCTTGAATGCTTGTCTAACGCAAATCGATTAAATTTTAGCTTTCTTGAGCAATAATTTCATACATTTTCGCAGCATCCTCTTTTTTAGTAGATTCATGCAATTCAACTACCTTGACGGTAAGTGTCCGATTTCCAAATTTAATTTCGACAATATCACCAATCTTTACCGCACTACTAGACTTAGCTAATCTGCCATTGATTTGAATACGTCCTTTATCCGCAACTTCTTTAGCGACGGAACGGCGTTTGATCAACCGTGAAATTTTCAAAAATTTATCAATTCTCATTTTTTTCTCCTATTCTTAAAAGCTTAGCCCCTAAAGGCAACATCAACCATTCTCTTAAACTAAACAAATGCCAGTAAATAGCCGTTTTGATAAAAACAGCTGCTCCCAGAGCAACTCCCGTCAGACTTAATAGTAAGGCACCTAGACGTGAATGGTACAGATTCCAAAAATAACCACTGATCAGCAAAAAAACAAGTAGTATCACGCTCATTGCCAGCAGGCATTTAGTTAGTTTTTTTATAAAAGCCTGCTCCGTCCAAAAGGCATTGATGGCTTTTTCCTCGCTTTTGTACAACACGACTAAGATAACCATTAAGCCTAAAATCGTAGCCCAGCTAGCACCTAAAGTACCCCAGTGTAGCGTTAGTAAAAAAGTAGCTGGCAACTTGATTAATAATCCTGCTAAAGCAGCTTTAAAAGCAGTTGAAAACCGATTACGACTTTGGGCTATACTTTGATAGGCCTGTATGATCGACAATAGTGCTACCGCAAAAACAAAAACAGTTAAAACCCTCAGATCCCGCTGATCTTTAAATAAAGCAAAGTTTAAATAAGGCATTAATAAAGCCAGACCTAAAGAAGCCGCTGTTGCAATCGCTGTAGTAACCCGTAAATAAGTTTTAGCAGAAGAAAGCAAGTGCTTCCGCTCTTTTTTAACCACATATTTTGTCAGAGCCGGTAAAAAGGTCGCACTCAAGGAAGTCGATATTACCAATCCTAACTGTACAAAAGGCTGCCCTCTGTCATAGATCCCTTTTGCCAGCTTAGCACCATAAACTGAATCTCCTCTGGCAACCAGCGAGTTAATGACCAAAAAGGAGTCGATCAGCTGAAACAAAATCAATAACCCACTATAAAGCGCCAGCAAACCACCTTCGCTAAAAAAACGCCAGGCAAATTTTTTGGTGACCGGAGTTCTAATAGAAAAAGAAGACAGACGATAGTTGATCCCATAAATTTTCTTATCATAATACATTAAAATAACAACTGCCACAAGGCCTCCTGCCAAAGACCCGAACATTGCTAAAGTTCCTGTCTGATAAACAGTTAGTGAGAGATGAGAAAAAGATAAGGCAGCAAGTAAAATAATACTTACCCTTAACAACTGTTCTATCACTTGTGATGCTGCAGTGGGAACCATTAAGAAGTTTCCTTGAAAGAAGCCGCGATAGAGCGATAAAGGAGGCATCAGTAAAAAAGTAAAAGAAACCATACGAATCACTGGCTGTAAAGCAATATCTCCCATTAAAGCAGCAAGTTGTCGACTAAAAAAGAAAGTCAACAGCCACAAACCGATCGCACTCAAACACAGCAGTGGATAAGTTTGTTGCAGTACTTGCTGCTTTTTTTTAGGGCTTATCTGACTGGCAACTAATTTAGACAAGAACTGCGGGAAACCCGTCAAAGCAAAAGTCATAGCTACTCCGTAAATGGGATAGACTTGCTGATAGACATAAAAGCCTTCGTCTCCCACAATATTTTGTAAAGGAATACGATATAAGGCACTTAAAAGTTTGGCAATAAAAGAAGCCACTGTTAAAATTGCTGCTCCTTCCATCATTACTTTCATTTGATTGCGCGGCATTTAAATCGGCCTCCTCACATCACTGTTTTTGCAGTTGCTTTTGATAACGTTCTTCGCGTAATGCATGAACGAAAGACTGTATTTCTTGTAACCAGACCATTTCTTTCATTTCACTAATAACCGTTAATTTTATTTGCATCTTCTCTTTTTCAACACCCATGGTTGCTTTAAGTTTAGTTGCTGCCAGAGCTTCGAATAATTGCTCCACTGAGTAAGTCTTAGTTCCAGCTTTGCTTAATATTATAGTGACAAATTGCTCACCTTTGCTGATTTTTTCAACCAAAGCCCGATCCGCGTTCATTTTCAGTTCACCGACTGATAAAAGATGGGCTACTTCATCAGGATATTCCCCAAAGCGATCCAAAAGATCATCTTGCAACTCATCTAGGTTTTCTGTACTATCTAACTCACGTACGCGCTTATAGATTTCAATTTTTTGTTTCTCATCTTTAATATAGTCTGCCGGGATATAGGCATCCACAGCCAGATCAATTTCTGCAGAAGTTTTCTGTAATTGGGTATTTTTCCCCTGCTTGCGTAAAACGGCTTCTTCCAGCATCTGTGAGTACATATCAAAACCTACCGAGTTAATAAAGCCGTGTTGCTGAGCTCCTAACAAATTACCGGCTCCACGAATCGACAGATCTCGCATCGCGATCTTAAAGCCCGAGCCCAATTCAGTAAAATCTTTGATGGCTTGTAATCTTTTTTCACTGACTTCATTTAAAATTTTTTGCGGCTGATACATAAAATAAGCATAAGCAACACGATTCGTACGTCCCACACGGCCACGCAATTGATAGAGTGTTGCCAGTCCCATATAGTCCGCATTTTCTACAAATAAAGTATTTACATTCGGGATATCTACTCCTGTTTCAATGATTGTAGTGGTGACCAGGATATCATATTGTCCATCAATAAAATCAAACAAAGTATTTTCCAGCTGTACTTCTGTCATCTGTCCATGAGCAAAACCAATTCGTGCATCTGGAACTAGTGCCTGGATTTCACTGACCTTACTTTCAATACTTTCCACTCGATTATAAAGATAAAAAGCTTGGCCGCCTCTGCCCATCTCGCGTTGAATCGCCTCACGGACAGCCCCCGGATTAGCCTCCATCACATAAGTCTGGATGGGATAGCGATTTTCCGGCGGTGTTTCAATCACTGACAGATCACGCACTCCTAACATAGACATATGTAAAGTCCGCGGAATCGGTGTTGCAGTCAGTGTTAGAACATCGACTTGTGAGCGTAGCTGCTTCAAGCGTTCCTTGTGCTTGACGCCAAAGCGCTGCTCTTCGTCAATCACCAGCAGACCCAGATCAGCAAATTCGACGTCTTTAGATAAAAGACGGTGTGTCCCTACTACAATATCAATCTGTCCTGTCTTTAATTGCTTGATCGTCTCATTTTGTTGTTTTTTTGTACGAAAACGACTCAACAAACCCACTTCAACTGGAAAATCGGCAAAACGATCGATCATCGTTTCGTAATGTTGTTGTGCCAGAATAGTCGTTGGCACTAAAATTGCCACTTGTTTACTTTCACGGATTGCTTTAAAAGCCGCCCGCAAAGCCACTTCTGTTTTACCGAAACCCACATCGCCCACCAGTAAGCGATCCATCGGTTTTTCTTTTTCCATATCTTTTTTGATCTCAGCTGTACTGCGTAACTGGTCCTCTGTTTCCGTATAAGAAAAAGCATCTTCAAATTCTTTTTGATAAGCATCATCCGGGGCAAAAGCATAGCCTTTTTCCGCTTCTCTTTGGGCATAAAGCTGGATCAGATCATCAGCAATATCTTCGATCTGGTGGCTGACTTTACGTTTTGTTTTAGCCCACTCAGAACCTCCCAGTTTATTTATTCTAGGTGATTTACTTTCAGAAGCTACATATTTTTGAATCAAATTCAGTTGAGTAACTGGAATAAACAGCTTATCATCATTTTGGTAAAGAATCGTCATATAGTCTTGGTGGACTCCATCAACCTCTAATGTCTGGATTCCCAAATACTTGCCAATTCCATGGTTGGCGTGGACAACATAGTCCCCTTTTTTTAGTTCATTATAGCTTTTTAGTCTCTCAGCATTGGTTAAGCTTTGATTTTTACTGCGCTTTTTCTTTATTTTTTGGAAAATTTCCTTCTCAGTAATGACAACTAGTTGATCCTGGGGTAACTCAAAACCTGTTTGTAAACTGCCATAAATGATTTGTGAGCGACCCGTAACCAGTTTTTCCGCACTAGTTTCTACTGCATAAATATCATAGTCACGAAAATCTTGGGCTAGTTTTTTTCTACGCTCTTCATCGCTGAGCAAAAAGACCACCGTTTGCTGCTGCTTTTCCCAACGGTCCATTTCTGCTTTTAATAAACCCATCTGACCAAAAAATTGCTGCATGGGACGGTACTGAAAATTATGGATGGCTGAAAAACGTAAATTTCCCATACCTTTTTGAAATAAAGAAAAAAAGGTCATCTGAAAATCGGTCTGCTGCAATAAAGGATGCAGCGAGCTGCCAAAAGTCTGTTCGCTAAAAACTTTTAATTCTGCCTGTTTTTGCGTCTGCCACTGGGCTTCTTCAGTTTCGATCTGACGATTTGTCTCCAAGATACGAGCATAGTCATCCATAAAAAATAAGGCCTCTTCTTGAAAATAGCTCAAGATATTGGTATGGTCCGGATATAAAATATCGGTATAAAATTGCGCATTTTCACCGGGTATGCCTTGCTTCCAATCAGCTATTAATTGGCCAAAATAGTCGCTTAAAAAGTCCTTATCCTCTTTTTTTGAGGTGATCGACAGCTTTTTAGTTAAAAAAGCTTGGACTTTATCACTGGCTTTCAATAAATCTTCTTGTGAAAAAATCAGCTCCGTAGCCGGCAAAATCACAATTTCTGTTAAATTTTCCAAAGAGCGCTGACTAGCAACATCAAAAGTCCGGATCGAATCAACTTCTACATCAAAAAATTCAATTCTGATCGGATTTTCTGCTGATAGAGGATAAATATCAACAATACTACCACGTATGCTGAACTCACCTGGTTTAGTGATCATCGCATCTCGCTGGTAGCCCATCAGAACTAACTGCTGAGCCAAATTTTCCCAGTCAATCTCTGTTCCGATCTGCCAATGCAGCTGACTTTTCTGCCAAAGTTCACTCTTGGGCAAAAATTTGCGCAAAGCTGCTGCCGGTAAAATAAAAATGCCTGGTTTTTTACAGTTCAAGGCCTGCAAAGTTAATATACGTTGAGACCTTGCCTCAGGAGATGCAAAAGCCATTTCGGCTGCAATCACTTCATCCACTGGAAAAAGATAGACATCATCAACGACCTGCAATAAATCTTCTGCCAGCTGGTTAGCATAATATAAATTAGGAGAAGCAACGATGATCTGTCCACCGAAACGTTGATAAGTACTGGCGATCGTCAATGTTTTAGCTGAACCAGCTAAACCCGTGATCAACTGACGCCGGGCTTTATCTTTTATGTTTTGCTGCCACTTTTCAATTAGGGGTGTTTTCATAAATAACTCAATTAAATCCATTTTTTGCTACTCCTTTGATTAATTAAAACGATTCATGGCTTGCATAAAATCGGTATTTTCAATAAAAAACTGAGCTGCCTGCTGAGCTTTATCAATGCCAACTTGGATCAGCGGCTGTTGTTCTTTATTAAAAGGCTGTAAGACATGAGAAATTACTGTCGTGTGAGCAGCTGGCCGACCAATTCCGATTTTAATACGGTTAAAATGGTTGTTTCCCAAATGAGAAATGATGCTCTTTAAACCATTATGACCCCCCGCACTGCCTTTTTGGCGCAAACGTACTTTGCCTACAGGTAAGTCCAGATCATCATGAATAACCACCAATTCTTCCTCATAAATACCAAAATACGTCATCAAAGGGCCTACCGCTCGTCCAGAATCGTTCATAAAAGTCTGCGGCTTTACTAATAGAACTTTCTCTCCTGCAACAACAAAGTCAGCTACTTCAGCTTCAAAAGAATTTTTTCTAAAATTCGTCTGATTTTCTTTAGCCAATTGATCTATTGTCATAAAGCCTACATTATGTTTGGTATATTCATATTTTTTCCCTGGGTTTCCCAAACCGACAATCATCTTCATATTACAAAACCTCATCAATTATTTTTATTTATTTTACAGCAAAAATGCTGGACAATCTGATCATCGTCCAGTCATCACACACTCATAATACTAAAAATTATAACACATTTTCTGATTTTTGACTCACATCGCAAAATTCTTGAAATATTTTTAACGTTTGATAACGCTAACTTAATTTTTTCTCCTGTTTTCCCTCAAAAAAACTAATACAGATAAAATAGCTGTTATATTATATTTCGTTTCACATGACAAAGTAGAAATAAAATGTTAATATGAAAACATAGTAAGGTTTTATAAAACAAAAATTCGAAAGGAATGATACACTTATGACTACACAAGCTAATAAAAAAAGCCATCAAAAAATAATTTTAGTTGGAGATGGTGCAGTAGGTTCAAGTTATGCATTTGCCTTAGTCAATCAAAATATAGCCCAAGAAGTTGGGATCGTCGATATTGCTAAAAGCAAAACTGAAGGAGACGCAATGGATTTATCCGATGCGATTGCCTTTCAATCACCTAAAAAGATTTATGCCGCATCCTATGCCGATGCCCACGATGCAGATTTAGTTGTTATCACTGCCGGAGCACCCCAAAAACCTGGTGAAACTCGGTTAGATTTAGTCAATAAAAATTTAAAGATCAATCATGACGTTGTGACTCAAGTGGTTGCTTCGGGATTCAATGGTATTTTTCTAGTAGCTGCCAATCCAGTAGATATCCTAACTTACGCCACCTGGAAATTTTCTGGTTTTCCTAAAGAAAAAGTTTTTGGATCAGGAACTTCACTTGATTCTGCTCGTTTCCGTCAATCACTGGCAGAAATAACTGGAGTTGACGCTCGTAATGTCCACGCTTATATTTTAGGTGAACACGGTGACTCCGAATTTCCAGTCTGGTCACATGCCAATATTGCCGGCCTGCAAATTTATGAATGGATCAAAAACAATCCAGAGGTCGATGAAGAAGAAATGGTCAACTTATTCTTTAAAGTACGAGATGCTGCTTATACGATCATTGAGAAAAAAGGTGCGACTTTCTATGGTATCGCCGCTGCCTTGGCTCGTATCACTCGTGCAATCTTGAATGATGAAAATGCAGTCTTGCCTTTATCTGTCCATATGGATGGCGAGTATGGTTTAAATGATCTTTATATTGGCTCTCCGGCTGTAGTCAATTCCAAGGGAGTCAAACAAATTATTGAAGTTCCTTTGAATGATAGTGAAAAAGATCGAATGAAGGCTTCTGCTGATCAATTAAAAAACATCTTAGACCAAGCTTTTGCCCAATTCGACGCTTAAAAAACTACTAAAAATTATAACTAGCCATAGGTTTGATGAATAATGACCACTAAAAATGATTATTATGGATCAGCCTATGGCTATTTTTTAAATTTTATCCACTTTTTAAAACAGATGACTCGATTTTCTGGTTTAATATGCTATGATATACAAAACAACCCATTTCTAAGGAGCTGAACGCGCATGTCACGCGCTGAACAACGAAAAAAAAATAATAAAAAGCAGTACTATGGCATTATTGCTTTGTTATTGATTTTGGTTCTCGTAGTAGCAGGATATAGTTATCGCAGTTATTATTATAGCAACCGTTTTTTACCTAAAACCTCAGTCAATAATATTAGTGTCGGCAGATTAACAGCAGACGAAGCTGAAGACAAGTTACAGCAGCAATATAGTAAACAAGCTTTTGTCATAAAAAACGATGGTAAAACGTGGAAAAAAATCAATAAAGATCAGCTCGGCTTAAAAGTCGATTTTTCTAACAGTCTGCAAAAGCAGATCCAAGAACAAAATGGCTGGACTTGGCTTTTTCAGCAAAAAGAAAATCTTACATTAAACAATACTAGTTATGATCAGAAAGTCTTA
>DATGVB010000244.1:0-4339 GCA_035300805.1 Tetragenococcus sp.
TGGCTACAAGGGTTCGTACACGTGATCTAGCTCAGATTGCCAGTCAGACAGAAGCAGCACTGCCGCAATTATTTTCCAGTGAAATGTGGGGCGGCGCGACTTTTGATGTCAGCTATCGCTTTTTAACCGAAGACCCTTGGCAACGCTTGGCTCTGCTTCGTAAACTGATGCCAAACACCTTATTGCAGATGCTTTTTCGAGGTTCTAATGCAGTCGGTTATTCCAATTATCCTGACAATGTCTTAGTAGAATTTATCAATGAAGCTGCACGCTATGGAATGGATGTTTTTCGTATTTTTGATAGCTTGAATTGGATTCCTCAAATGGAAAAAAGTATTCAGGCAGTTCGTGATACAGGTAAAGTGGCTGAGGCTGCAATCTGTTATACAGGAGATATCTTTGATTGTGATCGAACAAAGTATTCTGTGAAATACTACAAAGATATGGCTAAAGAATTAGCGCAGTCCGGTGCCCATATTATTGCTATTAAAGATATGGCAGGTTTGTTGAAACCTCAGGCTGCCTATCGTCTGATCAGCGAATTAAAAGATTGCATCGATCTGCCGATTCATCTGCATAGCCATGATACAAGTGGTAATGGGATCATGACTTATGCTGAAGCAGTGCGAGCGGGTGTAGATATTGTCGATGTAGCCAGTTCGGCTATGTCAAGTGGCACTAGTCAGCCTAGTATGAGTAGTCTATACTATGCTTTGGATGGTAATGAGCGCAGACCTCAGATAAAAATCGAAAATGCTCAAAAAATCAACCATTACTGGGAAGATGTTCGTCCTTTTTATCAGGCTTTTGAAAGTAGGATGAACGCTCCGCAGACAGAGGTTTATCAGCATGAAATGCCGGGAGGCCAATATTCTAATTTGCAGCAGCAAGCCAAAGCTGTCGGTTTATTTGAACGCTGGGATGAAGTCAAAGAGATGTATCACGAAGTAAATATGATGTTTGGTGATATTGTCAAAGTGACGCCTTCTTCTAAAGTGGTGGGAGATATGGCTTTATTCATGGTGCAAAATAATTTGAGCCAACAGGACATCTATGCTAAAGGTGCTGACATTAGTTTTCCTGATTCAGTGATCTCGCTTTTTCAAGGTGATTTAGGTCAGCCAGTGGGTGGTTTTCCTGAAAAGCTGCAAAAAATCATCTTAAAAGATCGGCCTGCTTATACCGATCGACCCGGCAAAAGAGCGAAAGAAGTTGATTTTATTCAGGTTAAGCAAGAATTGACGGGAAAAATTGGTCGTCAGCCGACACAAGCTGAAGTTTTGAGCTATCTGATGTATCCTGATGTTTTTGTTGATTATTGTAAAACCTATGAAAAATATGGTGATATAAAAGTACTTGACACACCCACTTTCTTTAACGGTATGAGACAAGGTGAAAAAATCAATGTTTCTCTAGAAAAGGGAAAAAATCTGATTTTACGTCTGGATGAAATCGGAGAAGCTGATATCGAAGGCAATCGAACTTTATACTTTAATTTAAATGGTCAGAGAAGAGAACTTGTTATTAAAGACAATTCCATTAAATCCGTGGTCAGTGTACGCAAAAAAGCAGAACCGACCAATAAAGAACATATAGGAGCTACAATGTCAGGTTCTGTCTTGGAAGTTCGAGTCAAAAAAGGTGATCGAGTCAAAAAAGGGGAAACCTTATTAGTTACTGAAGCGATGAAAATGGAAACTTCAATTGAAGCCAGTTTCACGGGTGTGATCAAATATGTTTACGTAAATAACGGCGATGTAATTTCTTCAGGAGATTTGTTACTAGAATTGGTCGAACAATAAAAGGAGCGTATGTGCAAATGAAAAAAAGGGCATTGATCTTTGCAGGAATTTTTACTCTTTTTATCATTCTGCTCTACTTACAGCCAATCTGGTTTCCTGCTACTAGTGTAGATGAGGCTGATAAAGAACAACCAAAAATCGATCCGCCAGCGACCACATTAAACTATGAACCCATTCAAACGGCAGGTTTTGCTAGCTGGATCGGTCAAAGTTTAGCTGAGTTTAAAAAAATTTATGGTGAGCCTGACTCCAGTTTTCCTTCTGGCTTTGGATTTATGGTTCAGCGTTTTGCAGTCGATGACGGCTTGCTGGAAGTTAATTCTAAAGGAAATGTGATTAAGAGTATCAAATACTTGGGAGGCTTAGAAAAGTCTAGTGCTGAGCCTTTTTATCTGGGTATGACCATGGCAGAAGTCGCTAAGATCACGATGATCTATCCCAACTTTACAATTGATGAAGGGGATAAAAAAGTTGCTTTTGAACTTACAGAAGATGATATGAGTTTTCGACCTTTAGTGGCTTTTGACAATGGTTCTTTTGCAGTCTTGTTTTTTGATCAGAGTAAAAAAAAGCCAACTCTTTATGCGATTGATTATCTTGATAGTGATAGTTTATTAAAACTGGCACCTTACCCAGTGACGGCGGGTGAAAGCAACAATTTTAAAGAGGACGGCAAAGCAGACTGGAGTATGATCGATCAAAAAAAGAAAAAATATGCTATGGATCTACTACAATTACTACAAGAAAAAAGGCAAAAAAAGGCTTTTAGTTTCCAGACTGATTTACAAATCGCAACTGAGCAGACTTTGACGAAGTTTTTAAGGGAGAAAGAAGACTATCTGACAACTGAACGAATGCAAAATCTGCAACGAATTGAAAAGCATCAATCCGGTTTTTTTCGATTGAATAAAAAAGAGATGGACAGTCTCTTAAAAGATGTTAAATTTTCCGATTTATCGGGGATTTTGGAAGTTCCTGTTTATGATGCTACTTTTACTATGTTATCATGGTATAGTAATCAGTCTTTATATAAAAAATTGTGGACAAGTGATGGAACAGTAGCGATCGCTTTTTCAAAAGAAAATGTACTGGTTTTACAAGAAAAAAATGACTATCAAACAAAGGAGAGTGGCAGTCATTGATTTATGATGATCAGATTTTCTCCATTGATGAGCAGGCAGAAGATTTATTTGAAGCAGTAAAAAACTCTACTACTTTCAAAAACTATCTGGCAAAAAAAAGAATTATGCAGCAAGATAAAAAAGTACAGAGTTTACGTTTGGATTTCTTAACTAAAAAAAATGCCTTTGCAGAAATAGATCGTTGGGGCAAATACGCTTCTGGTCGGTCGGATTTGAAGATCGGATTGGCAAAAAGCAAAAGAGCTTATGATTTACATCCTAAAGTTGCTGAATTTCATTATGCACAAACCAAATTACAGACACTCCTGGATGAGATTGCAATGGCGATCGCACGTGCGGTCTCCTCAGATGTTAAAGTAGCTACAGCTAGTCCAGTTTTTGAATTAAAATCAGCATGTAAGGGGGATTGTCATGTCAGAAAAGATGAGTGAAATGCCGATACAAAAGCGTCGTGGTCTGATTGTATGGGTCTATAGTTTACGACAATTAAAAAATTTACGCCGTTACGGTTTTGTTCACTATGTTTCTCGTAAAATGAAGTATGTTGTTTTATATGTGAATGAAGAAGATGTGCAAATAAGTCTAAAAAAAATTCAGCATTTACATTTTGTCAGACAAGTAGACCTTTCATATCGTCCCGATATTGATATGAATTTTAGTGATAAAATCGGTACGAAAGCTGCTTTTCAAGTTGAAAACAACAAAGAAAATTAAAACTTTAAATATAAAATACAAGGAAGTGAGTCTGTGCGGGTTATTTCAGGTGATTTTCGTGGTCTGCATTTAAAAAGTTTAAAACAAGACACAACCCGTCCGACCAGTGATAAGATCAAAGAATCTTTATTTAATATGATTGGGCCGTATTTTTCTGGTGAGCGAGTACTAGATCTTTACTCTGGTAGCGGAGCATTGGCAGTTGAAGCCATTTCACGCGGAGCACAAGAAGCAGTCTGTGTTGAAAAAAATTATCAGGCTATGAGAATTATCCAAGAAAACATTCGTTTAACAAGGCATGAGGATCAATTTGTAACTTTAAAAATAACGGCTGATAAGGCTTTAAAAAAGTTGGCAGCTGAAGAACAGATCTTTGATATGGTCTTTTTAGACCCGCCATATGCTAAACAGACGATCGAACAAAACTTAAGAGATATGGTCAAAAATTCTTTATTAGCTAAAAATGCTTATATAATTTGTGAGACGGATAAGTCGGTGATTCTGCCGGAAGAAATATCAACACTAAGTCAAATTCGAACGAAGACTTATGGCATCACTAAATTAACGATATATAGAAATGGGCGTTGATAATGAAAAAAATTGCTTTATTTCCCGGAAGCTTCGATCCTTTAACGATGGGACATTTAGATATGATCAAAAGAGGTGCGGATCTTTTTGATG
>DATGVB010000245.1:0-12339 GCA_035300805.1 Tetragenococcus sp.
GAATCCATGATTGATGATGCGGCTGAAAAAATCGGCATGGATCCAATCGAATTCCGCTTAAAGAACTGCCGCAAGAACAACTTCTACAATACAATCAGCAACATTCGGCAGTTTGATTTCAATGTTGATAAATGTCTGCAAGAAGGACGTCAGGCTTTTGCTTGGGATGATAAATTAGCTGCTAGTAAAAATTATAAAAGCGGAAACAAACGCCGGGGCGTCGGTGTAGCTGCCTTTTCCTACGGTTCAGGAACCTATCCGTTTGGCGGTCTGGAAGCAGCCGGTGCACGCATGATCTTAATGCCTGACGGCTCTGTCAAATTAATGCTGGGAGCGACTGAGATCGGTCAGGGTGCCGATACAGCTTTTGCTCAAATGGCCGCTGAAACAATCGGTATCCCTTATGACTGGATCATTCGGGATGCTATGACAGACACTGATATCGACCCTTTTGATACTGGAGCTTATGCTTCCAGACAAACTTATATCGCAGGCTTTGCTGTCCAGGAAGCCGCTGATAAAATGCGCACAGAAATTTTAGAACGAGCGGCTCAGACCTATGACATTCGAGTGGAACAACTCGACTTAGTCGACGGTAAAATTGTTTATTTACACAACCAGGAAAAAATTGCTGAGCTAGCTGATCTGGCACTGGACTCTTTTTACAGTCTGTCTTCTAGTAAAGCCATTGTCACCGAGTCTTCTGTCAACATCCATGAAAACTCCTATGCTTCGGGCTGTACCTTTGCCGAAGTCGAAGTTGACATTGAAACTGGACGAATCACTTTACTGGATGTAATGAATGTCCATGATTCGGGCAGGATCATTAATCCGCTGCTGGCCCAAGGACAAGTAGATGGCGGGATGGCCATGGGGATCGCTTATGGTTTAAGTGAAGGGATTTTTTATGATAAAAACGGCCGTCCTTTGAATACCGATTTACTGGACTATAAGATCCCAACCACGATGGACCTGCCGGATTTAAAACAAAAATTTGTTGAAAGTGAAGACCCCGTAGGCCCCTACGGTAACAAATCATTAGGAGAAAATCCGCTATGCTCACCTGCTGCAGCCATCCGCAATGCGGTTAAAAATGCAGTTGGCCTAGGGATCAATACCAATCCATTGTCTCCACAACACGTTTACGAAGAGTTACAAAAAGCCAATATCAGAAATTAAGGAGGATTCACATGTTTGATATCAGTGGTTATTATGAAGCCAAACAGATTGATGATGTTTTTGATTATATCAAAAAAGAACCAGCTGCTCGCCTGATCGCAGGAGGCACCGATGTTCTGATCAAAGCACGCGAAGGCAAAGAGAATTATACAGAAGTTCCTTTAATCGGGATCAACCACATTGCTGAATTACACCAGATTTATTTAGATGATGATCAGACATTGGTCATCGGCGCTTTGAATACTTTCACAGAGGTGGAAAAAAATCCTCTGGTAAAAAAATATCTGCCCATGCTCAGCCAAGCTGTTTCTTTTGTCGGCGGACCGCAGACTCGTCATGTCGCAACGATTGGCGGAAATATCTGTAACGGTGCTACTTCTGCCGATAGCGCTCCTACTCTTTTTGCTTACAATGCGCTTTTAGAGATTCATTCAGCTGACGGGAAAAAAGAAGTACCGATCGCCGATTTTTATAAAGGTGCTGGCTGGGTCGATTTAAAAGCCGGAGAAGTCCTAGTCAATATTAAAATCACTAAAGACAACTATAAGGGTTTTGTCGGAAATTATACGAAATTTGCCCAACGTAATGCTTTAGATATCGCTAATCTTAGCTGTGCCTGTCTGTTCAAAGTGGTGAACAATCAAATAGCCGATCTGCGCATCTGTTTTGGGGTTGCCGCACCCACACCTATCCGCATGCCGCAAGCTGAGAAATATGCTCAAGGAAAAGAACTTTCTAGTGACCTGCTAAAAGAAATCGGGCAAAAATGTCTGGCAGATACCAATACGCGTGATTCATGGCGAGCCTCTAAAAATTTCCGGGATCAATTAGTCACGATCCTACCGGGCAGAAATATCACCAGTGCTTTAAATTCCAAGAAAGAAGGCAGTTTGCATGAATAAGGAAATTCATTTCTACTTAAATAATGAAGAGACGACCTATACTGTTGACGTCCGTAAAAGCTTATTAGAGATGCTGCGCGATGATTTTGCCTTGACTGGCACAAAAGAAGGCTGCAGTGTGGGCGAATGTGGGGCCTGTACCGTGCTTGTCGACGGGCAAACCGTTGATTCCTGCATTTACCTTGCCGTCTGGGCTGATGGAAAATCAATTACTACGATTGAAGGAATCTCTAAAGATGACGGCAGTCTAAGTGACTTGCAGGAAGATTATATTGATGCCGGTGCTGTCCAGTGTGGTTTTTGCATTCCGGGAATGATTCTATCCAGCCAGGAATTACTCGACGAAAATGATAAGCCGTCAAGAAAAGAAATTCGCCGGGCGCTTTCTGGTAATATGTGTCGCTGTACCGGTTATCAGAAGATCATCGATGCCGTGGAAAATAATGCCAATAAAAAAGAAAAAATCAGTCCCATAAATCGCTGACTGTAAATTAAAGCAGCTTAGTATTTTAGCAAAAGCAAAGGAGAAATTTTTGTATGAAACAAATAAATAAAGTCGACGAAAAACTCCCCTTAAGACAAAATTTATTACTTGGTCTGCAACATACAGTGATCGCTGTCTTAGCAGCGATCCCTGTTCCACTTTTAATAGCTGCAAATACCGGCCTGTCTGCTGAGCAAACCAGCTTTTTCATTAATGCCATCATCTTTACAGCCGGCTTGTCGACACTTCTGGCTTCATTAGATCTTATTCCTAAAACCAGTCCGCTACTCCCCATGGTCATGGGAGCCAATTTCTCAGTCGTTCCCATCGCCAGTACAACGATCAATAACGCCTCTTCTGTCGGAAATGGTTTTCAACTGATCGCCGGAGCAACGATGGTCGTCGGACTCTGTTCTTTTTTATTGGCACCTTTTTGGATAAAACTACAGCGCTTTTTCCCACCCTTAGTTGTAGGGACCAACTTAATGATCTTAGGTGTATCACTACTACCTAATACCTTCCATTGGCTGATGGGTGATCAGGCTTATAATTTAAACGCCTCCATGGAATTAAAACCATTGTTATTGGCCCTGGCAATTTTTGTCTTTCATATTCTGATCAGTAAATATCTAAAAGGGCTGCTTGGTAATTTAACCATTTTGATTGCCCTTATTTTCGGTATGCTGGCTGCTGTAATATTAGGCATGACTGATTTTACTCCAGTAAGTGAAGCTGCCTGGTTTGGTTTAAATCTACCCTTTCATTATGGTTTACCCAAATTTGATCTAGTAACCATTATTTCATTTCTGATTGCAATGATCCTGGGCATGGTCGAAATTTCCGGTACTGCCATGGGCATCCATGACATTGTCAGTAAAAAAATGAATAAAGAACAATTCAAACGCGTATTAAAAACTTTAGGTATCGGTACCTTCATTTCTGGTCTATTCAACGGTGTACAGCCAACTGCTTTTGTTCAGAATGTCGGTATTCTAGATTTATCCAAAGTAAAAAGCCGCTTTGCTATTGCTACATCGGGCTTCATGCTAGTATTGATCGGTCTGATCCCCAAATTTTCGAGTCTGATCGCTGCGATCCCCGATCCCGTCTTAGGCGGACTAGGCTTTGCCATCTTTGGCGTGATCATCGGCAGTGGCATCAATATGTTAAAACAAGTGAACTTTGAAGGAAATCAGAACATGCTGATCGTGGGTATCAGTATCGGTGTATGTATGCTGCCATCCGTATACCCCAATTTTTATGCAAATTTTCCGATGATCATTCAAAATATTTTTGGCAGCGGCATCTTAGCCGGATCGCTTACAGCGATTACTTTGAATACTTTTTTCAATTTTAAAGAAATTAAAGAAAGCAAATAGAGTTGAGCTATTAGCGAAATACTTTACTTACTTTCAATATAGCAAATAAATAAACTGAAGACGGGATCCTGCCTTCCCGTCTTCAGCTTATTTTATTTGCTACTATCCTCTTGTGTTGTACGCGGTTTTAGCGTGATTGTTTCTGCATCTTCATCTGAAGTGTCATTTGGAGTAAAGATAATATTATCATCATCTCTAGAAACAGTGTAAGTTTTCTGATTATCCTCTTTATCATCAGTATCTTTAAGAGTGATCTGATCTTTATCTAAAGTATAAACTAATTTAAATTTCATCTGATCCATCAGACCTTTAGCAAACTCTTCTCCCAGGTCTCCCCATTCCTCTGTTGTAGTTGCATCGATACTACTAGAATCGATCGTAACCGTCATTAAGCTATCAGAAAAAGAAGCAATCACATCTGGTACTCCTTCTTCTTTATTTTCAACCGTCCATTTATTGGCTTTTAAATCATCTACTGTCACTTTTTTACTGCAGGCAGCTAAAAAAGTCAGACAAAGTATTAGTAACAGACAAGTTTTAAAGAATTTCTTCATGCAAATACGCTCCTTTTTATTATCATAATTAATCATTGCTGTCTTTTTTAATAAAATATTCTATAAGACAATTCGTATTATACCATAGGATAATTCTTCAAGCACTGCAATACATTGATTATAAAATAAAACTGATAGTTTTCTAATAATAAAGAAAACGATCAGTTTCTGATATTTACCATTCTCCTGCCAGATAAACGTACAAAACTCTTTTTCAGTAAATAAGCATTAATTATTTACCCCGTCTACCCAAAAAGAAATATATTAAAACAATCTGCTATTTTTTATTTATTATTTCTAGTTTATTTTCCATAGCAGTCAGCCTTTTTTTGTTCAGTGAATAACCAAAAAACATAATCAGACTCGCTATTAAAACAACATTTTTCTTTGACGATTTTAAAAGTCCTTGCTATAATAAAAGAGCAGGTGAGAAGTGCTGGTTACACTCTCACACATTGTGAAAGCAATGGCCAAGGATTGGACTATAAAGATTTAATCTTTATAGTCTTTTATTTTATCCACGATTGTGAGCAACAGATTGACGATTGTCAGAATCGCTACAATGTCTCGCAACATTATAATTAAGAACATAACCTTTCCCTTTACCATCGTATCTCATTGGCAACACTCCTCTCACACCAATGGTTAAAGATATATGGTGGTTGATGGTGAGTGTTTGCCACGGCTTTACCAACTGCTCTTCTCTTTTATTTTAGCAAAGTTTGTTACTTAATTCTCTCATACAGTAAACCTGTTTTTAGACTCTTTTTCCACCAAAAATATCCCTTTTTTCGTAAAAATCAATCTTCAAAAAAGAAGAAAAATCATTACACAGATCTAGCTATTTCTGATACAAAGCCGGTTTCTGCGGCAATTCGACTGTAAGTGGTTCTTCTGTCTTCTGACTTTGTATCGCTCTGTCTACTGTCACATTAGCAATATAACCATCCCAGGCAGTCGGTCCTGCTGGCGATTTATTTGCCGCCACTTGATCGATGAAATCCTGCAGTTCAAGCTGATAAGCCTCAGTAAATCGATTGGACCAGTCATAGTCCACTTCATGGTAGACCTTGCGATCCGCATGCAGATCAAGATTATTGATTTCCGGCAGCTGAGCGATTCCTTTTTCTCCCACGACCTGACATTTGATTTCATATCCATAATGAGAATTCATATCCAAGTAGACATTCACGATCGCCCCTTGTTTCATTTTGACGGTCACGATCTGTGGATCACGCATCCCTTCATTCTGATTGGTCGAATTCTGCCGTGGAAACTGAACTTGTACCGATTTATATTCATCATTAAAGAGCCAGTGCAAAATATCGCTTTCGTGCACAAAAGAATCATCAATCAGATTTTCGGTGGTAAAATATTCAGTCGGCGGAACGGTAGCAAAATGGCGACAATAACCCATCAAAGGAGCTCCGATCAAGCCACTGTCGATCGTTTTTTTCAGTTGCTGATAATAAGGATCATAACGCCGCATGAAACCAACCTGGACAAAGCGTTGTCCTGCTTGTACTTCAGCGTCGACAATTTTCTGGCATTCTTTCTGACTGGTTGTCATCGGTTTTTCTGTAAACACCGGTTTGTGTGCCTTGATTGCTTCCATGATTGGTTCAAAATGTGTGTCATTACGGCTGCAAACCACAACAGCATCAATATCTTCTGCCTGGATCACCTGGCTGGCTGAAGTTGCGACTTTAGCTGACAGACCATATTTACTGACCAGAGCTTCAGCCGCTTCTCTCACAACATCAAAAACTTCCGTAACCTGTGCACCTTTGAGATGATTTACAATGTTATCGACATGCGTTCCTGCAATCGAGCCGCAGCCGATCAAACCTAAGTTTAGCATTCTATTGACCCCTTCCTTTTATTGGATAATTCCTGTTAAAATACACTGACAATTACTAATTCCGCTCATCTTCATTATAGTACGATTAACAATAATTTCAATTAATTGTGAATTAAGTTCATACAAAGGTCTATTTAAAACAATTATTTTAATCTATTACACAACTTTTTTGCACAAAATTGTGAAAAGTGATACATTTATTTTGAAGCAAAAAATTATTTGAGCTGTTAGCATAAAAGGAGGAAAAGTTATGCCTCAAGAAAAATTGAGCATCGGTGTTGTCGGTCTGGGTACGAATGGAAGTATGCACTTTAAACAATTGCAGCACATGGATTCAGTTCATATCGTAGGTGTTGCAGATCCATTGATCGAAAAACGAAAAGAAGAACTGGATTTTGCTGGAATTGATATTATTACAACTGATTATCAAGATTTACTGAACAACGAAGGAATCAACTCGATTTTCTTTTTCACTCCCTCTAACCAGCATCTTAAAAATATCAAAGATGCTGCTAAGGCGCATAAAAATATTTTCTGTGAAAAACCTTTATCCAAAGACGGTTCGTTAAGAGAGTGCAAAGATGTATTAAAAGAAGTCGAAAACGCTCGGGTAAAACTGCAGATCGGATTCAATCGACGCTTTGATCCTCAGTTCAAGCAAATTCACGACCGAGTACAAGCCGGCGAGATCGGTACACCACAGATCGTTAAAGTTGTGGCTCGTGATCCCTTTGTCATTCCTTATGATTTTATCCAGAATTCAGGCGGTCTGATTCAGGACTTTACTGCTCATGATTTTGACATGGCCCGCTACCAGGCAGGAAGTGATATTGATTCTGTCTTTATTCAATCTTCTATACTAATTGATCCTAAATTAGCAGAATTTAACGATGTCGATACCCTGACTGCCTCTGTCAAATTCAAAAACGGTGCTCTGGGACTCATTGACGAAAGCCGCAAAGCTGTTTATGGTTATGATCAGAGAGTCGAAGTTTTCGGTCCTAAAGGAATGTTGAAAGCTGAAAACGTCTCTAAATCGACCGTTGAATGCTACAATGATCAGAATATTTCTCTTAAAAAACCTTTAGATTATTATCTGACTCGATTTGAAGAAGCCTATCTGGAAGAAAAAAACCTCTTTGTCGATTCAGTTTTAAATGATAAAGCCGTCATCTGTACCGGTGAAGATGCCCTAAAAGCCATCTGCTGTTCCAATGCCGCTCTTAAATCACAGGAAACCGGTCAAGCTGTGAAAGTTCAATATTAAAAATTGCCAAGAGTCCCCCAAAAAGAAACAGTTGAAATAAATTAAATCAGTCGTTAGAGAAAATTAACTCTGCGGAGACAATCTTTGACTTGACACTTTTGTTTGGCACAATTTTTTAAACGTTTTCAAAAATGATTGACATAATGATCATTTTCTCTTTTTATATGAATATCCTAGAACAGATATTCTGTTGCTCATTCACATACTCTTTTTAAATTTTCTTTGACGCTTTTAATAGTCCTTGCTATAATAAAAGAGCAGGTGAGAAGTGCTGGTTACACTCTCACACATTGTGAAAGCAATGGCAATCGGGCAAGACTATAAAGATTTAATCTTTATAGTCTTTTATTTTATCCACGATAACTAACAACAGATTCACTATTGTCAGAATCGCTATAATATCTTGCAACATTATGTTTAAGAACATAACCTTTCCCTTTACCATCGTATCTCATTGGCAACACTCCTCTGGCACCAATGGTTAAAAATATATGGTGGTTGACGGTGAGTGTTTGCCACGGCTTTACCAACTGCTCTTACCTTTTATTTTAGTAAAATTTGTTCCTTAATTCTCTCATACAGTCAACCAACTTTTACACTGTTTTCCACTCAAAAATTCTCTTAAATTAGCATTAATTAAAAAACAAGTTCGAGAGCATTCTTTTTTGGCTGTCCGCCAAAATTAGCAAAAATCGATATTTATCACAAATTCAAAATAATTTCATATTAAAACTTTGCTTTTCATTTGTACCGTACATCTTGAAGGTTAGCTTACTAGTCATATACTAGACTCCATTCTTTCAACTCCAACAATTAAAGCTTCAGTTGCTTGAATTTATCCGGCATGTCTTCATACTGATAAAGCAGCGATCTACGCGGAGTCACTCCATTTTTCAGTGCTTTTTCTAATTCACTGACCCATTCTTTAGTCAGATCATAATGTTCTAATAGTTTCAACAAGATATATAACTGGACTTCCCGATCATTTTCCTGCATATGTGCTTTAAAGAAGTTGATGGCTGCTCTCGTTTCTCCTAAGAAAATATATACATGAAAAACCAGTCTGGTCAAACTATTGTTAAATTCATATTTTTTGTACGCTGTTAAGTCAGAAAAACCGCTAGAAGCCTTCACTTCTTTCTGACTGTTTATTTTCAGCAATAGCTTACTTTCTTCAATCGCCATTTCTTTCATATCAACTGTTTTAAGATTTTGTATTAATATCTCCCAAAGATCATCATCAATAGTTTCACGGTCATTTTCATTATCGATAACTAGCTTGATCGTCTTTTTTACGGTCGGCTTGCTGATGTCGTGGATAAAGAGTCTTTTTACGATCAGGTCATAAAATGACATCTGCCCCAGTCCAATGGAACGATACGGATCATCACTTGAAAAGATGTAATAAGCACAACCGTAGGCCATTACTTCATAAAGCTTGATCAGCAGCTCCGTTGCTTCTACCCCTTCTTCGCTAGCCATCGAGAAAGACTGCAGTTGTTTGAGATAATTTTTTACCTTAAAACGCCATTTCGGCCGCTCTTTTTTCTTCACATAAGAATTCGGAGCCAGATAATACTGATTATAAGCATACTCAGTAAAGGTTTCGATTTCTTGTTTCAATGTGGCAAAATCTACAGTTTCCTCCTGCTTGTTTTTCTTCTGCTTTAAAAATCCCGTCATGTCAGTGATCAGCGAATCAATTTCTTTCTCCTCTTTCATCTTTTTCGGGATCTTCTTATACATCTCTTTCACAAGTTTCTTCAGTTCTTTTTCAGAATACTCATCCAGCGCCGCATTCACTTCTCTAATTTTCATACTTAGCTCCTTTTCATCTTTACTGGTATTATAAAATGAATGCTTGCAAGAAGCAATTTCTTCAAGTAACTGCTACTTTTCTTTGACGCTTTCAGAAGTCCTTGCTATAATAAAAGAGTAGGTAAGAAGTGGTGGTACACTTCTTACACATTGTGAAAGCAATGACAATGGGGTAAGACTATAAAGATTAAATCTTTATAGTCTTTTATTTTGTCCACGATCATAAGCAATAGATTCACTATTGTCAGAATCGCTACAATGTCTTGCAACATTATAATTAAGAACCTAACCTTCCCTTTGCCATCATGATTCATTGGCAACACTCTTCTCACACCAATGTTTTAAAGTTAATGGTGGTTGATGGTGAGTGTTTGCCATGACCTTACACACTGCTCTTCTTTTTTATTTTATCAAAGTTTGCTACCTAATTCTCTCATACAGTTAACCAACTTTTGGCAAAATACTTCAACTGAAAACGTATTACATGCATTTAATCGCTGCTACTGTTAAAGTAAAGTTAATCATAACAAGGAGTGAATAAAATGAATGAATTACACGAATTAATGGACAAACTGAAAGGTTATAAGTGGGTAAATCTGACACATGTAGTTACTAAAGACATTCCAATTTATCATACCTTCAATCCTTTATCAGAAACTACAATTTCTACGATTGAAGAAATTGGCTCTTATTCAGTAGAATATGGTATTGGGAATTCTCATGGTACTCACATTGATGCACCCTGTCATTTTGCCAAAGGAAAAAGAGAGCTGTTGGACATACCCTTGAAAGAACGGATGCTGCCTTTGTATGTTCTCCATCTGGAAGACAAGGTAAAAGAAAATCCTGGTTATGCCGTAACTGTGGATGATTTGAAAGAATTCGAAAAAAATTATGGAGAAATCCCCGCAGGAAGTTTTGTTGCATTTTCAAGCGGCTGGTACAAAAACTTTGATGATGCAGTAAAATTTTCCAACATAGACGAAAATGGTGTCGAACAAACCCCCGGCTGGTCGATTCCTGCCTTAAAATATCTGAGACGCACCCGCAATGTGACTGCAATCGGCCACGAAACACTCAATACAGACTGCGGACCAGAAGCAGCTAAATCAGACGTTTTATTGGCCGAACAATTCTGGTTAAAAGAAGATAAATATCAAAATGAACTCATGGCTAATTTAGATCAGGTTCCTGCTGTGGGCAGTGTCATTTTTACAGCAGCACCTCACATTTTAAATGCTCCAGGATTTCCAGCTGAAGTTTTTGCCATTGTACCAGAAGATAAAAATTAGTGTACAGTCCTAAAAACATTCAACACAACCTTAGCAACTTGTAATAATTATTTTTTGTAAAATAAATGAGACTACGGAAAGCATATAATATCCAGTCATGCTTTCGCTGGTCTCATTAAAAGAGCATTTGGCCTGTCAAATACAAACTCAACAGACACTACAATAGTTCAACAGCTTTTGATACATCCAAAGAAAGAGTATCTTTTTATCTTTCCTTTGACGCTTTCAAAAGTCCTTGCTATAATGAAAGAGCAGGTAAGAAGTGGTGGTACACTTCTTACACATTGTGAAAGCAATGGCATGAGGGACGGCTATAAAGATTTAATCTTTATAGCTTTTTATTTTATCCGCGATTGTGAGCAATAGATTGACTATTGTCAGAATCGCGATAATGTCTTGCAACATTATGATTAAGAATCTAACCTTCCCTTTACCATCGTGATTCATTGGCAACACTCCTCTCACACCAATGGTTAAAAATATATGGTGGTTGATGGTGAGTGTTTGCCACGGCTTTACAAACTGCTCTTACCTTTTATTTTAGCAAAGTTTGTTGGTCAATTCTCTCATACAGTCAACCAACTTTTAGCAGCAGATGAACTATCTGACTTCTCCCAATAACCACTCAACGACATTCAGCTGTTCAATTCCTTCATCATTTGCATAGCCCATATCTGCCGTCAGCAAGATTTTACGGTAATCATCTTTGATTTTTTTCAAAGCGGTAACTTCCCGCTCATAAGTTTTTTCCTCAACTACACTATAGGAAACCTGATAATACTCTCTTACACCTTTTTTAACAGTAACAAAGTCCACTTCATTATCGCCGATGACTCCCACATAAACCTCATAGCCTCGTCGCAACAATTCCAGGAAAACAACGGTTTCCAGTCTGCTGCCGATGTTCACTCGCTTGGTTCCCAAAAGAGCATAGCGCAAGGACATATCTACCGGATAATACTTCGAATTGACAGAAAGATACTTTTTGCCGGCAATATCAAAACGATCACAACGGTAGAATAAATAGGCTTTTAGAAATGCGGATAAATAAGTTAGTACAGTATCACCGATCGTTTTCTCTCCCATCGAAGTTAAAGTATTGGCAATCTTTTTGATCGTGATCAGATTTCCAGCCTTATCTGTCAGAAAACGTGCCAGTTGTTCTACCAAAACAGAATCACTTCTCTGCTTGCGCTGTAGGACATCTTTAACCAATACCGTATTAACGATCCCATCCATATAGTCGTCAAAATCCAGATATTTTCCATTCGCCATATCTTCAAAATTCATAAAGATAATTTGAAAATTATCCATCCCATCATTCAGTAACTTTTCCCGAAACATTTCTAGTATAGTGGTTTTCCCGCGGCAACGAACGCTTGTTAAAACCTTGATGACCTGCTTATCTTTCAGCTGACTTAATCTTTCTAAGTGTTCAGAATGATCGATCATTTTCATCACCCTTTCGAATTAATTCGTTTCTTTTTACGTTTTATCATATAAATCGAATTAATTCGAATAAAAATAGTGACTTTAACTGTCTGCGTTACAAAAATAACTTTAGGAACATGAAATGAAATCCACCTGATCACAAAATTACCCA
>DATGVB010000246.1:0-5260 GCA_035300805.1 Tetragenococcus sp.
TAAAGAGCTTCATGGCAAGTTTATAAAGCGTAATCGGGTGGCCTGCTGCAGCATTTTAACCAATAAGATGGAAATGGGTTCTCCGGAGCATAAAAAACAATGTGTCCGTTTTACCGGTGAAGTGGCTGAAGATCTGGCACGGATGATTGCCAGAGAAGAACGTTTGCCAATTGTGAATGGGTGATCTGATGCTGAAAAAAATTCCTTTACCATTTGCAGGAGTTGCCTTAGCCTTTCTGACTTTGGGAAATATTCTGCAAGAGCGCTCTAACGGAATAAGAGTTCTCTGTGGGGTTATTGCAAGTGTTATTCTTTTGCTGATACTTGTTAAACTAATAACAAATACTAAGCAAGTTCAAAAAGAGTTAAAAAATCCGATGATAGCAACCAGTTTTGCGACATTCCCGATGGCTTTGATGCTTTTGGCAGTTTATTTACTGCCTGTTATGGGGGTTGTAGCCAAGGTCTTGTGGCTAGTCAGTCTGCTGTTCCATTTTCTTTTGTTGGCTTATATCTGCGTGTACTTCTTGCGTTCATTCAGCTGGCAGAAATTTTTTACTTCTTATTTCGTACCTTTTGTTGGTTTTGTGGTAGCCAGTGTTACTGCACCGGTTTTTCAAATGCTCACTTTAGGGAAAGTACTGTTTTATCTGGGTTTTGTCTTTTACTTATTGTTGTTACTCCCGGTGTTATACCGTATCTTTATCATCAAGCAGCTACCCGCAGCAGCACAACCAACGAATATGATTGTGGCTGCTCCAGCTAGCTTGTGTTTAGCCGGTTATCTTTCTTCCTTTGAAAAGCCAGTCTTTTCTTTGATAGTAATTTTACTGGTCCTCTCAATAGTTAACACTTTTTTGGGTTACTACTTTTTTGTAAAAACCGATCAGAAAAATTTTTATCCTAGCTTTGCAGCAGCAACCTTTCCCTTTGTTATTTCAGCTCTGGCACTTAAAAAGGCTACGGCCTATTTTGCGATACAAAACGCTGCATTCCATGGTTTTTTGGCACCATTGACGCAAATCGAAATTGTTATCGCTATTGCTGCATGTTGCTATGTGTTGATCCGCTACGCTGTTTTTTTACTAGCGAAAAGTCCTAAAGTTGAAAAAAACGTAGCAAATTCGAATGACTAATTAAAAATAACCGCTCACTTGTTTAAAGTTGAGTCGGTTATTTTTTCTTATTAGTCCAAAATAGTAAACAAGATAAAACCTACGATCACAACGAGAATGATGATCAGGATATCTTTGCTAGAGTTACTACGGTAGGGATCACCTAAATTACCGGTGACAGATCTTCTAATGTTTTCTGCTAAAGTAACTAAAGGTGAGTGCTTCTTGGGCTTATTGCTCATAATGAATTCACTCCTAATATCGGAATTTTATTTTTCGCTATTGAGACTTTCATAAACCTTCTCTGCCACTTTTTGAGGAATACCGGCAGTCTGTAGCTCTTCAATAGAAGCTGAACGGATTGCTTTAAGTGACTTGAATTTTTTTAGCAACAACTTCTTGCGCTTGGGACCTAAGCCTTCGATCCCATCTAATTTGGAAGAGAAACTATTTTTACTGCGTAACTGGCGGTGGAAAGTAATCGCAAAACGATGGACTTCATCTTGGATTCGCTGCAGTAAAAAGAATTCGGTGGAGCTGCGTTCTAAATGCACCGGAGCAAGGTCTTCACCAAATAGCATCTCACTGGTTTTGTGCTTCTCGTTTTTTGCCAGACCGGCAACTGGGATATCAATTCCCAGCTGATTTTCTAGCACATCCTTAGCCACATCCACTTGCCCCTTTCCGCCATCGATCAAAATTAAATCCGGCAGTACACTTTCTTCCTTTAAAGCTCGCGAATAACGGCGATAAATAACTTCACGCATCGAAGCATAATCATCAGGACCAGTCACTGTTTTGATTTTATATTTACGATAATCTTTTTTGGCAGGTTTTCCATCGACAAAAACGACCATTGCCGAAACAGGATCAGTTCCCATGGTGTTGGAGTTATCAAAAGCTTCGATCCGACTGGGAGTAGGAATATTGAGTGCTTGACCCAAGCGTTCAACTGCACCAGTTGTTCGCTCTTGCGCTCGTTCGATCAAATCAAATTTTTGCGCAAGGCCAACCCGGGCATTGCGGTTGGCCCAATCCACTAGTTTTTTCTTCTCCCCTCTTTGCGGCTGCAGGATCTTGGTAGTTAGTAAAGCTGTGACCGCTTCTTTATCGATATCTTGAGGTATTAGTACTTCTTTAGGAACAATATGTTCATTTTGATCATAAAATTGGCCGATATAAGTCAGAAAATCATCAGTGGCATCTTTATAAAAAGGAAAGATAGAAACATCGCGTTTGATCATCCGGCCTTGCCGAATGAAAAAAGTCTGTACACACATCCAGCCCTTGTCAACTGTATAACCAAAGACATCTTTGTCTTTAAGGTCAGTTGAAGTCATCCGCTGGCGGGTCATTACGGTATTAATTGCGCGAATTTGATCACGTAGTTCGGCAGCCTTTTCAAATTCCATATTTTCGGCTGCAGCCGCCATTTTTTCCCGAATTTTCATCTGTACGTCTTTATAACCGCCATTAAAAAAATGTTTGATTTCATTGACTATCTCAACATAGACTTGGGGATCTACATGAAAATGATAAGGGCACAGGCACTGGCCTAAATGATAATACAAACAAGGACTCTGAGTCTGATGAGGTCCACATTTACGCAAAGGGAAAATCCGGTCTAAAATCTTCTTGGTTTCATTGGCTGCTCCAATATCAGGATAAGGGCCGAAATACTGGGCACCATCTTTTAATACCTTACGAGTGATCATCAGACGTGGATATTTTTCATTGGTGATCTTGATGAAAGGATAAGTTTTATCATCCTTTAGCATAATATTGTAATGCGGCTTATTCTGCTTGATCAGATTATTTTCCAGCAGTAAAGCCTCGATATTGGATTCAGTTACAATATATTCAAAATCGGCGATCTGGCTGACCAGATGTTCGGTTTTTGTATCATGTCCGCCGGTAAAATAAGAACGTACCCGATTCTTCAGAATTTTTGCCTTGCCAATATAGATGATCTTGCCATCCTTATTTTTCATGATATAGCAGCCTGGCTGATCCGGCAGTAAAGCTAATTTATTTTTAATGGTCTGGTTCATTTTACTCACCTTGAATTTACAGAAATAGTTCTCATTTTTATAGTTAGAAAAGGGAACTTACGTTTATTTTAGCATGGGGATTCTTTTTTTCAAAATGGTTGACTAGGAGGATAAGAAAACCTTATGCTAGAACGACAAAGATAGGAGGACTCATTTAATGGATTTTAATACTTGGCGGAAAAAACAAGAAGTGATCATTATCGACGGTTCCATGTCAGCAGGCCTTGAAGCGCAGGGCCTCAATTTAAATGATCCTTTATGGACGGCTAAAGCACTTAAAGAAGCACCAGAAAAAATTCAGAAAGTACACGAAGACTATTATAATGCCGGGGCAAACATTGCCATTACTGCCAGTTATCAGGCTACGTTAGCCGGTTTAAAAAAAGCAGGATTGACCGCTGATAACAGCAGCCAGCTGATCCGAAAAACAGTCACTCTGGCTAAAAATGCTCGTACAAACAGTTACGGTCAGCAGAAAAAGTGGGTAGCAGCTTCGGTCGGACCTTATGGAGCCTATCTGGCAGATGGGTCGGAGTATAGCGGCAACTATGGTCTGACTAAAGAGCAGCTAAAAAGCTTCCATTGTCAGCGACTGGAATTACTGTTGGCAGAAAAACCAGATCTTATCGCCATCGAAACGATCCCGGATAGGACTGAAATTCAGGCTTTAACAGAACTTTTAGCTGAATATCCGACAGCCCTAGCTTGGTTGACCGTTACTTTGAGAGATGAGCGGCATCTGGCTGACGGGACAGATTTGCTTGATTTTCAGGCTCTGGTTGAATCCTGTGAGCAAGTCTTTGCCTATGGCGTCAACTGTGTGAAGCCTGAGCGGGTCTTGCCGGCCTTATCCTGCCTAGCCGAAAAAAGGTCTAAGCCGCTGGTGGCTTATCCTAATTCCGGCGCTGACTATGATGCTAATACCAAACAATGGCAGTCAGATGAGAGTCTAGCATCTTATTTCAATCAGGGGGCTCAAGCCTGGCATCGGCTGGGTTGTCAGCTGATTGGCGGCTGCTGTCGCACAACTACGGCAGAAACAAGGCAACTTGTCGCTGTTTTCAGACAAAAGCTTTCTTCGCCAGCACGACCAGGTAATCTACATATTCCGGCTGATGCTTTTCTTTAGGACGAAGGGCTGCCAGATCCCAAAAGATCGGACGTTCTAAATGATAAAGTGCCACTCTTTTAAAGGGCGGTGTCAATTCGTTGATCCGCTCGGGAACAAAAGTAGCCGCTAAACCGGTTGAGGCGATTTTGTAGGCGGTGGTAATATTTTCTGTCTCCATAAAAATCTTTGGACCTTTTTTGGTTGTCTTTAGAATGTCATCGGCGATCTGCCTTAATTTCTGTTTTTTGTGCAAAAGAATCAAAGGAAAGTGACTGATCACTTCATTTGCGAGCGAGTCGTGATTCTGCAGGCTCAGGGGCAGCAACTCTGGCTGCACAGCAATTTTGATTTCTTCTTCTAAAATTTTTTCCTGGCGTAGAGCTGTATTTTTCCAGTTCTGCGGCGGAGTTAAAAAAGCAACATCCAGTTCCGGCAATTTTTGGGTGACTTCAAAAGTTCTACCTTCAACGATTTTGAGCTCAATACCTGGATAGTGCTGTTGAAAATCAGGCAGAATGCGCGGCAACAAAAGCCCGCCCCAGTAGCGGGTGATCCCGATGGTCAGAAAGCCTTTTTTGACTGGCTGCAGCAGGTTCAGTTGCTGGGTTAACTGTTTTTCTAAATATTGGATCTCATAAGCTATCTGCAGGTATTTTTTTCCTGCGTCAGTCAGCTGCAAAGGTTGTTTTCTTAAAAAAAGGCTGACTCCTAAGTCATGTTCTAAATTTTTAATGTATTGACTTAAGGAAGACTGGGCTATGTAAAGCTGTCTGGCTGCTTGAGAAAAACTGCCGCTTTCAGCTAAAACAATCACGTATAAATATTTTTTACTTAAAGTCATAAGCTGCTCCTTATCATAAAAACCAATAGTATGAATCGAAAAATCGTATTAGACGATAGTATAGTTTGATTATACAATCCCAAGTTTGACACTTTTATTAGAGTGAATACGTCTAAGACATTGTTTTATCAATGTTTTAGAC
>DATGVB010000247.1:0-4250 GCA_035300805.1 Tetragenococcus sp.
TTAAGCAAGAATGCCAAACGTTATCCCGCAAAAGAACTCCGTGAACATCCGGAAAACTATAGCCACTTACGCCAGCAAAGCCGAAATACTCAATTAAAAAAATAAGCAACTAAATCTAAGCCACGACCATAGTGAAAAGAATCCCGCTAGCCAGAGCATTGACTACAAAAAACAGCAGAATAATATAAAATGGAGCAATTTTGCAATTCGCATTTCTAGCATTATAATTAATAACCAAAATAAGGGCAAGCTGGAAAAAGATCGAGGCCATTAACAGAACCAGTATGCTGATAGTGACTGAAAATAATTGAATAAATAAACCCAGGGAAAAGACCAATAAGATAAGATTGATCACATTCAAAAAGTTCCCAACTTGCAGAACAGTTTGATGAAAATCAGGTGTCGTTTTCAAAGTTATTTTTTCAATTCCAAATAAAACGCCTATCGTAACAGCTGCCATTAGTAAAAATATAATAAAGGTTCTCAAAAAGAAAGAAAAGCTGACTCCTTGAAACATGCTTCCCATATTCGGCATACTTTGCATAGAAGAATCATCAAAATCAAAAAAATTCAATAAAGCATCTACCATATTGAGCCCATGTGACACTAACAAAGTAATTAAGAATCCCTGCAGTACAGCATACAACCCCACTGAAATATAACCAAAAGCTAGCGGCTCATCGCTAGTTTCAGCAGTTGGCCAAGCCAGTTTTCCTAAAAAATATTTCCAGTAATTTTTGCCTAATGCTACCGTTTGCTGAACTGTTTGATTATCTGCAATCGAGCTTTGCTCAGAATCATTATTGACCGCTGCTGTCTGATCCTGGCCGCAATTTGGACAGAACTTTCCATCATCTTTCATTTCTTTACCACAATTAATACAATATTTCATTTTGCTTGCCTCCTAATACTCTATTCATAGTTACTTGCTGGAACTTCTTCAAAATTGTCCTTACCACGCAGGTCTTTGATCCGTACTACGCCATCTTCCACGACGAAAGCTGCTTTTTTATAACGGAAATATTGACTGACAGAATCCGTATCATCATTATAAACAGTCTCATAGTGGACAACATACTGAACGTCATAGTTATTGGTAGATGTACGTGTAACTTTTTCTACTTCCTCTAGCTCAGAATTAACAAAAGCTTTCTTTTTAGCCTTGCGGGCTGGAATAATAAAATTATCTTTAAAGTCAATATAATCCGCATTATCACTTCCGCCAGAGAAATAATCAGCCAGATCTGCTGCTTCACTATTGCCAAAATCAAGCTCTTCATCGGTAAAATCAGCTACATCATAATAAAGATCCGTCAAACGATCACTGATCTCATAGTCATCGATTCCTTCGGCAATTTCCAAATCAGCAGAAGCACTCAACTCAGGATAGTCCATGGGATCGATTGTTTCTGTCTTTGATTTTAATTCTGTATCTGCCAGCTTTTGTTTTAATTGAATATGATAAGGTTTTTCGGTCGGTACAATAACGATCGGATCTTCATAACCATCCTCACTGACACTGCGGACTTTCTTATCGTTAATATAAAAATCACCGCTCTTTGCATTGGTAGACGGGTAAATTTGAAAAACTGCCAGAGAATATTTCAAGGAACCTTTTTCATAATCTTTTTCTAAATAATCATCTGCTGCAAAATCTAAAGCTGCCGAAGTTACAGTTAAATCGCCTAGTTCTTGTTTGATTTGTAATTTTTCATCTGCATTCCAAACAAAAGAAATTCCCTCAGCTTTTCCGGACTTGATATCTGCTAAAGGCTTCCCATCTAATAAAAGCTCGCCATTTTTTAGTGGAGATTCAAAATCAAATTTTACTTTTTTTACTGCAAAAGACAGATCACGTCGGTTGTTTTTCAGTTTTTCGCGATTCACCTGATTGACTGTTCTGTCGACAGTTCTCGTTTTACCATTCAGATCAAAGTTTGCGGCAAACTGGTACTGGCCTGGTGCAACCGGACCTAATTTCCAAGTATAGTCTTCATTATCTGAAGCAGCCTCTTTCTGATCATTCATCGCCAGCTCCATCCCTTTGATATTTGTATGAATATTAAAATATACTGGCTGGAGTACAAGTTCATATTTATCAAATAAGAAGAGATATTTCCCCGCTTTTTTTACATACACATCATGATTCGTTGCATTTTCTTCGTATAAATTTTTATTCAATAAAGCAGCATAATCCTTATTTTGTTTCAAGTAATCAGTAAAAGAAGTTAAGTTTTTAGCAGAAGGACTGAAATTTTTATCTCCAGAAACAACTACTTCAGCTAGCTTTTTCGGATCGGCTGCGTTTAAGCTAGTGGCAAAACGCTCGATCTGCTGATCTTTTGAATAGTAGCTCTTGCCATATTGATAACCTGCGACTAGAGCAATAACAATTACTACTAATAAGGCAAATAAAACATTATAAAGTTTTTTCTTTTGCTGATATTTTTGCTTGAATTTCGACTGCTGCTTTACTTTCTCCTGACTGCGCTTTTGCAGGTTAGCTCCGCAAAACTCACAAAAATGGGCAGTCTTCATATTTTCTTTGCCACAACTCGGACAAACAATCTTATCACTGCTTTTAACAGAAGACTGCTCTGTCTTTTTTTCGATTAATTTTGTACCATCGTCTTCGCAAAAATTATAATCATCAGAATATTCTCGCTGACAACTCGGACAATACTTCATTTCACTCACTCTCCCTAAAAAACAACACATTTTTCCTTTTAGCACTATCTTATCATATTCAGGAAAGTTGCAGAACAAAGTTTTTCATTAATTTAGGTTATATAGCTAATTTGCGGTGCACGTTTTTTAATTTCATGCCTCAATTCTCTATTTGCGAGGCACGTTTCTTTATTTCATGCCTCAATTCTCCGTTTGCGAGGCACGTTTCTTTGTTTCATGCCTCAATTCTCCGTTTGCGAGGCACGTTTCTTTATTTCATGCCTCAATTCTCTGTTTACGAGGCACGTTTTTCGGTTTCGTGCCTCGATTCTTCATTTACGAGGCACGTTTTTCAATTTCATGCCTCAATTCTCTGTTTACGAGGCACGTTTTTTAATTTCCTGCCTCAATTCTCTGTTTACGAGGCACGTTTTTTAATTTCCTGCCTCAATTCTCTATTTTCGAGGCACGTTTTTTAGCTTATATTTCGTATTTCGATGACCTCGGTTCCTTCCAACCAGCTCTTTGATTTATTTTCACAAAAAGCTCCCTTTGATTTTCAAATAGATATTCAAACAAGATTCCCTTATTAACATAACTAGAAGCTCGGGCAGCTTTACTTTTTAATTCAAAATATTTTATCAGCACTCTTCTGAGGTAATCGTCATTCACACCTTCGCCAAAAAACAAACGCAAATCTTTTCGAGACAAATCTTTATCAGCAAAAATAACTCCATACTCAGAAATTGTACGCAAATAACCAACCAACTTTGCTTGTGTGTAACCACAACTGCAAGACAATTTATACCAATGCTCTTTCATTCCAATTTCATGACATTTAGGACAGCAAATTCCTTTGGTTAAATCAGCCATCTCCACTCTATATTCACATGAATACGGATCCACTTGATAATTACGAATTATCATTTCACAATTAGGGTATTTCAAATAAGTTTGCTCTTGATTCAAACGATACAACCAACGAGAAATATCGCCATATTGCAAAATAATTTCTGAAACTGAATCTTTTACTACAACCGTTCCATCTAGACCTACAAATGCCAAGACACCCACTACTTTCAGATAAAGCTGGTTTTCTTGCAACAATTGAATAAGCAGACGAACAGCTCGACGTAATTGTTCCAAAATATTTGCTGTCAATAATTTGTCGCCACAATACCAATTATTATTTTGCAAAATATAATTGCCTCGATAGTTTTTCATGTCAATCAAATAAAGCGTATTTCCAGCGATAATAATTTTATCAATTTGAACTAAACTGCCTTTATATTTCAACGTAAGATCATCTATCACTACAATTTCTCCTGTTAAAAACTCGTTCACCATCTGATCCATTCTCAGCTCTCCTTGGAATCCTTTTTCTAATCGATCCAATTCTTGCCGCTCAATTTGTGCCAATTCGCAGCGAGACTGAATCGTCTGTAACAATTGATGCTTTTTCGATTTCCTTCTTTCCATCGGCTTTCCCCCCTCTATATATCTATACGCAAAAAATCGCAAAATCTTTTTTAGATTTTACGATTCTTTTATTATATTCAAATGTTGATAGATTCAATGAGAAA
>DATGVB010000248.1:0-9448 GCA_035300805.1 Tetragenococcus sp.
CAGATATTCGTAGCTTAAAAGGGATCGGTCCTTATACAGCAGGAGCTATTGCCAGTATTTCCTTTAATTTGCCAGAACCAGCCATTGACGGGAACGTCATGCGCGTTATCAGTCGCTTGTTTGGGATAGACGCGGATATCGCTAAAGCCAGTTCTTTTAAAATATTTGATAAGATCGTACGCCAGATTATTTCGCATGAGCATCCTGGTGATATGAATCAGGCTTTGATGGAGGTCGGCCAGAGGATCTCAACGCCTGCAGCAGTTGAATGTCCGGCCTGGCTGAAGCCCTATTGCTATGCCTGCAGGTACCATGAACATGATAAATTTCCAGTAAAGTCAAAAAAAGTCAAGCCTAAAGATGTGTATTATTTAGTTGGTGTAATCGAAAATAAGAAAGGTCAGTTTTTATTACAGCAGCGTCCGGCAACAGGTTTATTGGCAAAAATGTGGTTATACCCTTTAGAAGAAGTCAGCTTTCAAAAATATCAGGAGTTGAAACAGACTTGGCACAAGGATGATTTGCCGCAATTAACTCTTGATTTAGTGGCAGAAGAGCTTGAACCTGAATTGTTTACTGACTGGCCGATCGTATGGCAAAAACGCCATTTAGGTGAAGTTACCCATGTTTTCAGTCATTTAAAATGGCATCTGCTGATTTTTTATGGTCGCACAACAGAAAAAATGAATGCTGCTAATGGACAATGGACTGCTAGTAGTGATTTTAACAGTAAAGTTTTTCCCAAAGTTCAGCAGAAATTAGTAACACAATTCGATAAAAAACATAAAAGTTAATGAAAATTTCTAGAAAATAGAATTATTTATTGCTATAATAAGACTGATACCAAGGTGTGACCTTTAAGTAAATTTTTATTTGTAAAGGTGTGGATTGCGATGAAGATGCCTAAAGAAGGCGAGTTCGTCAGTATTCAAAGTTACAAACATGATGGCAATTTGCATCGCACGTGGCGTGATACAATGGTTTTAAAAACCAGTGAGCAGTCCTTGATTGGTCTTAATGATCATACTTTAGTGACTGAATCAGATGGTAGACGCTGGGTCACTCGCGAACCGGCAATTGTATTTTTTCATAAAAAATACTGGTTTAATATTGTAGCAATGATCCGTGAAAAGGGAGTTTCCTACTATTGTAATCTAGCTTCGCCTTTTGTTTTAGACGAAGAAGCGCTAAAATATATTGATTATGATTTGGATATCAAAGTTTTTCCTGATGGTGAAAGAAGATTACTGGATGTAGATGAATATGAGTCACATGGTAAACAGATGCATTATTCAAAGGATATCGATTTTATTTTGAAGGAAAATGTTAAAATTTTAGTGGACTGGATCGAACATGGAAAGGGACCTTTTTCTCAGGCTTACGTCGATATCTGGTATGATCGCTACAAGCAATTGTCACATAGGTAAAAAACTGCCGGTTTACGGCAGTTTTTTTATGCTTTCAATGAATGAGAAAAAGCAAATGCTAGCTGATATCTTTTACCATCGAAATATGTTTTATATCAGCATCGATAAAAACTTCACCTTCAGGCTGGTAACCTAATTTTTGGTAGAAGTTCTGGGCAGTAAGTTGGGCTCCTAAAGCAATTTTGTCAAAATGACTCTTGCGGGCATATTTTTCGATAGCTTGCATCAGCAGGCGACCATAGCCTTTCTTGCGTTCTTCTTTCAAAACTGCCATCCGCTGTACTTTGACCTGATTGGCTGATGGAAGTAAACGAACAGTCGCCAGCGGAGTATTTGTTTCATCATACAAGACAAAATGGATGGTATTTTTTTCATCACTGTCGACTTCTCTTTTTAAAGCAACACCCTGCTCATTGATGAAAACATTTTTCCGAATAGCTAGAGCATCCTGGTAAACTGGATTCGTAATATCTTGAGTGTATTTTACTCTCATATTATCACCTCAAAAAAAAGTATAAACTTTTCGTTGAAATTTTACCACTAAAGAATGTTCTGTGACTTAAATAGATTGTTAATATTTCGTCAAACAAACTACTTTTCATTGAAATATAAAAAGCTTTGTGATAGGATTTTCTTGTGTGGCTTATCCGCCACATTTTTTATTATAAAAATTTGTGAAAATAAGGAGAGAATGCAATTATGAATGCTGACCCCGGGAGTCAGTCGCTGATAGCGCAGATACTAATATTGATTGTATTAACATTTATTAATGCTTTTTTAGCTGCAGCAGAAATTGCAGTTGTTTCGATCAACAAAAGTCGTATTGAACAGCAAGCCGATGAAGGAGACAATAAAGCACAAAAACTTTTAAAAACACTGGAAAATCCGACGAATTTTCTGTCGACTATTCAAGTAGGAATTACCTTGGTGAATATTTTGTCAGGGGCTTCCCTAGCTTCGCAGTTAGCAGAACGTCTGGCACCTGTCTTAGGTGGAGGAGCAGCTGCGAAAAGTATTGCAAATGTGATTATAGTCATTATTCTGACCTATATCTCGATCGTATTTGGCGAGTTATATCCAAAACGTATTGCGATGAGCAAGACAGAAGAAGTTGCAAAGAGTTCTTCCGGTGTTGTCCGAATAATAGGCAAGGTCACAAAGCCTTTTGTATGGCTGCTATCAGCTTCAACGAATCTGCTCGCCAGAATTACTCCGATGGAATTTGACGATGAAGATAATAAAATGACTCGTGATGAAATGCGTTATATGTTAGAAAATGAAGGAATCTTTGAAGATGATGAATTATCGATGCTTCAAGGAGTGTTTTCACTAGACACTAAAGTTGTCAGAGAAGTCATGGTGGCTAGAACAGATGCTTTTATGGTTGATATCAATGATGATCCAGCAGATGTAGTCAAAGCAATTCTGGGACAGAATTATTCACGAATTCCTGTTTTTGATGAAGATAAAGATAAAATTATTGGTATATTACATACTAAAAATTTATTTAAAGGCGCTTACCAGCAAGGTTTTGATAACCTTGATCTAAGATCTTTATTGCAAGAGGCTTTATTTGTACCAGAAACAATGTTTGTTGATGATCTATTGTACGAATTAAAACGAACACAAAATCAAATGGCGATCTTACTTGATGAATATGGTGGCGTGGTTGGTTTAGCTACTTTGGAAGATTTACTAGAGGAAATTGTGGGTGAAATCGAAGATGAATCAGATGAAGTAGAGATGCTTTATAAAAAAGTGGCTGACAATGAATATCTTATTCAAGGACGTATGCTGATTGAAGAATTCAATGAAGTTTTCGATACTGATCTGCATATGCCTGATGTCGATACAATGGCAGGTTATCTGATTACTGCTTTAGGTGAAATCCCTGAAGAAGGAGAAAAGATAAATTATGAAGTTGAAAATCTGAGCCTGATCACAGAAGAAACCGTGGGCTCAAGAGTCCTGCAGATCCGTGTGATTTTCCATGAAGAGGAGGAAGAACCCTCAGATCAAGCCGGCGAAGAGCGACATTTCTTTCGCAAAGATTCATCGAATGAAGACAGTAAACGTTAAAAAATGGGGCTGTGATTTTTAATCATAGTCCTTAATTTTGTTTATTTTTGGACTTTGATTTGTTATACTTATCAAGGTTTGAGTAATGATTGGAAGGAGAGCCTGCAAGCAGTTGCAGTATAGATAATGGATAAAAAAGAATTAAAAAAAGAAGTGGATCGCAGACGAACTTTTGCGATCATCTCTCACCCGGATGCCGGAAAAACGACAATAACAGAACAACTATTACTTTTTGGCGGAGCAATTCGCCAGGCCGGTACGGTCAAAGGTAAAAAAACGGGGAATTTTGCCAAGTCTGACTGGATGGAAATTGAAAAGCAAAGAGGGATCTCGGTTACCAGCTCAGTCATGCAATTTGACTACGAAGGCAAGCGGATCAATATCTTAGATACCCCGGGTCACGAGGATTTTTCTGAAGATACTTATCGGACTTTAATGGCAGTCGACAGTGCTGTTATGGTGATCGATAGTGCCAAAGGGATCGAAGCACAGACCAAGAAACTTTTCAAAGTCGTGAAAAAAAGAGGCATTCCGATCTTTACCTTTATTAATAAATTGGATCGAGACGGTAGAGAACCGCTGGAGTTATTAGAAGAATTAGAAGACTTGTTAGATATTGAATCGTATCCGATGAATTGGCCGATTGGGATGGGCCATGGTATGGAAGGCATTTATGATATTTATCATAAAAGAATTGAATTAGCTCATCCTGAAAAATATGATGGTGAACGTTTTATCGCTTTAGATGAACAGGGAACGATTTCTGCAGCTCATCCGTTAAAAGAAAATTCTGTTTACCAGCAAGCTTTAGAGGATGTAGAATTAGTTCAAGAAGCAGGCGATAGCTTTGATGAAGAAAAAATTGCCTGTGGTGATCAGACGCCGGTTTTCTTTGGTTCAGCTTTAACCAATTTTGGTGTGCAGACTTTTCTAGAAACGTTCTTGCAGTTTGCGCCAAAACCTCATGCACATAAAACAAAAACTGAAGAAAAAGTAGATCCTTATGAACCGACTTTTTCTGGTTTTGTTTTTAAAATCCAAGCCAATATGAATCCGGCCCATCGTGATCGGATCGCCTTTGTCAGGATTTGTTCGGGAATTTTTGAATTAGGAATGGATGTAACCTTAGAGCGTACCGGCAAAAAGCTGCGTTTAAGTAATGTTACGCAATTTATGGCAGATACCCGTGAAAATGTCCAGGAAGCTGTTGCAGGGGACATTATTGGTGTTTATGATACTGGTAATTATCAGATAGGTGATACCATTTATGCGGATAAATTGAAGATTGCTTATGAAGAACTGCCGGCATTTACCCCAGAGTTGTTTATGCAGGTAACTGCTAAAAATGTCATGAAACAAAAGTCTTTCCATAAAGGTATCCATCAGTTGGTTCAGGAAGGTGCGATTCAGCTTTATCAAACTTATCTGACAGAAGATTATATTATCGGTGCAGTCGGTCAATTACAATTTGAAGTTTTTCAATATCGTATGCTCAATGAATATAATTCTGAAGTCATTATGAAACCTTTGGGCCATAAAACTGCTCGCTGGATCGATCCTAAAGATTTAGATGAAAAGATGCATTCCAGTCGCAATATTTTAGCTAAAGACCGTTTTGGTCAGCCTTTGTTTTTGTTTGAAAATCAATTTGCCATGAACTGGTTTCATGACAGATATCCTGATGTAAAACTGAAAAGTCTGTTGTAAAAAAATGGCAGGTTCCTGTTAGGGAGCCTGCTTTTGTGGTAATCAGGGAGCTTGTGAAATTAATTTTGGAATTGATATTTCAATTATATTGCCGTCGTTAATAATCGAAATCTCTTTTTCGTTATATTCATCTGGCGTTAATTTTTTTAGAAAATGCTCTTTGATTTCTTCGATTTCACTTGGTCGGATCGTTCTTTTCTTATTTATCAATAATAATTCATTATGCTTAGGTGCTTCGGTATAAACAATAGAAATATTGCCGGCAGTATATACTTTGACCAATTCGGCATCCGTTGTTTCTAGCTGTTGTCTGACTAAAGCGGAATGTCCGTTGGTGACATTTATTAGTTTCATGATCTTCACCTCAATCGTTTTATAAATTATAGTCCTCAGTTCTATTATATTTTTATTATACTAAAAATAAAAGAGATAGGCATAAAAAAAGTAGAAAAGATTGAAAAACAATCTTTTCTACTCTTGTTTTTGTTGTATTAAGACTTTTGATTTTCCTCGACAACAGCTTTTTCAACGGCAACAATCTGAATCTGTCCTTTTCCATCTAATGTTGCCTTCAAATTTTTATTTTCAGGATGATCCAGATAGTATTCGGCGATCCCGTCTTCGATCTGTTCTTGAATCGTCCGGCGCAGTGGACGTGCTCCCATTGATGGATCAAAGCCCAAATCAACTAATTTTTCACGTACATCTTGAGGTACTGCAAGATGAATATCTTGATGAACCAGCATTTTATTCACATCATCAAGCATTAAGGCAACGATCTTCATCAAGTTTTCCTTGGCTAAGCCCTTGAATTCAACGATTCCGTCAAAACGATTTAGAAATTCTGGATTAAAGAAATCTTTTAAATGGCTTAAAACAGATTTTGTCATACCTTCTCGTGAAGGTCCAAAACCAACGCTAGCTTCAACATTGCCAGTACCTGCATTACTTGTCATGATGATCAAGGTATCTTTAAAGCTGACTGTACGTCCTTGCGAGTCTGTCAGACGACCGTCTTCAAGAATTTGTAAGAACATATGCATGACATCCGGATGAGCTTTTTCGACTTCGTCCAGTAAAATCAGACTATAAGGATTTCTTCGAACTTTTTCAGTCAATTGACCGGCTTCTTCATAGCCCACATAACCAGGAGGAGAACCAATCAATTTTGAAATACTGTGTTTTTCCATGTATTCGGACATGTCAAAGCGGATCATTGCATCCGTTGAGCCGAATAATTCGTAAGCTAGTTGTCTAGCCAGTTCAGTTTTGCCGACACCGGTAGGTCCGACAAAGAGGAAAGAGCCGATCGGACGGTTCTGATTACCTAAACCAATTCGATTTCGCCGAATGGCTTTAGCAACCTTTTCAATGGCTTCATCTTGTCCGATGACCCGTTTTTGTAGATCATCAGCTAAGTTACGTAATTGATGCTGTTCTTTTTCTTTTAATTCCCCTACAGGGATATTCGTTTGCTGCTCGACAATTTGTTCCATCGTTTTTTCAGTAATTATTGGTGCTTGTTCGTCACTGATATGCTGATCTTTCATTTTTTGTAGTTTATTGATCTGATCACGATAATAAGCAGCCTTTTCATAGTCTTCTTCTTGGGAAGCCTGTTGTTTTTCTTTTTGAGCTGTGGTCAGCTTCTCTTCGATCGTCTTGGGATCGACATATTGGATAGTCAGATTCTCGCGTGAACCAGATTCATCTAAGAGGTCGATCGCCTTATCAGGTAAGAAACGATCCTGGATATAACGATTCGATAAATTAGCAGCTGCTTCAATTGCATCATCCGTATATTTTACATGATGATAGTCTTCATAGCGGCCTTGCAGTCCTTTTAAGATGGCAATTGTCTCTGCTACACTAGGTTCTTCCACTCTGACAGGCTGCATGCGTCGTTCAAGAGCTGCATCTTTTTCGATGGTACGGTACTCATTGAGCGTAGTCGCTCCGACTAATTGCAAGTCACCACGAGCCAAGGCGGGTTTTAAAATATTGCCGGCGTCCATATTGCCATCTCCGGCCGAACCAGCTCCTACGATTTCATGTATTTCATCGATAAATAAGATGATATTTTCAGCTTCTTTAATTTCGGTGATCAATTTTTGCATTCTTTCTTCAAATTGGCCCCGGATCCCTGTTCCTTGGACTAAAGAAGCGACATCTAAGCGTACGACTTGTTTATCCATTAATTTTTGTGGAACCTCACCGTCAACGATTTTTTGTGCTAGTCCTTCGACTACGGCAGTTTTACCTACTCCGGCTTCACCAATCAGGACCGGATTATTTTTTGTGCGTCGATTCAGGATTTCGATCACACGCTTGATTTCCTTGTCACGCCCAATTACTGGATCGATGCGTCCGCTCTTAGCTTCTTGTGTGATATTGATACCATACTCACCTAAAAGCCCGGATAAACCACTATCTTTAGGTGGCTGTCCTCCATTAAAGTTATTGTTTCCACCAGCTTGGGTCGGTGGAGTCTGCATATAAGGCGATCCTTCTTGTTGCATTTGTGACATCTGACGTAAAAAGTCATCTAGATTACCAAAGCCAAAAGGATCTTGCTGCATTCCCATTTGACTAGCTTGCTGATTTTTTAACTGTTGATAGCAATTTTGACAAAAGTCAATTTGACGTCTCTGGCCGCCAACATTTGCGTACAAATGAATGGTTGCTTCATTCTTCCCACAATTTTGACAAAGCATTAGACCTCACAACCTTTCTTTAAGTTCATTTTCATTGTTTAAGGAAAGGAAAAAGTTAAAGTCTTAAAAAGATTGACCAACTTTGACCTTTCGAAATCTATTATACAACCTTTTCATGATTTTTCAAGTAATAGGCACTCAAAAAGACTTGCAGATTTTAAGAATTTTATTATAATCTGATAGTAGAAAGAAGTGAAAATATGACAGCTGAAGAGTATAAAATAAGTTTAGAGCAATTAAAAGCAGGAGAGCTCAGGGAAATTGTAGTTGAACAAGAGGATTTTTCTAATTTTCGTCGAGCTTGGTTAACATTTACAGATCGGATGCATTTTGTAGGCGAAGCCGGTTTAAATGGCAAAATAGTCTACCATTATGAAGAAGAGGCAAGATAAATTTTATTTTACTGTTTTGAGTTGTAAAAGGTTGTCTAAAGTGCAAAAAAATGGTAATCTTAACAATTGAAAGGGTTGCTATATTTGTCTTTTTGACTTTTTTTATGCTAAAAAGCCCTCACAAAAAATGATACCATGAAGGAGATCGATCGATATGGAAAAAAAAGATTTTCACGTAGTTGCTGAAACAGGGATTCATGCTCGTCCAGCAACATTATTAGTTCAAGCAGCAAGTAAATTCAACTCTGATATTAATTTGGAGTATAAAGGTAAATCAGTAAACCTTAAATCAATCATGGGCGTTATGTCTTTAGGTGTTGGTCAAGGTTCTGATGTTACGATTTCAGCTGAAGGTGCTGATGAAACAGATGCTATGACAGCTATCGTTGAAACTATGAAAAAGGAAGGATTGTCTGAATAATGACTGATATGCTAAAGGGAATTGCGGCAAGTGATGGAGTAGCTGTTGCAAAGGCATACCTGTTAATTGAACCAGACTTATCCTTTTCGAAAGTTACTATTGACGATGTTGAAAAAGAAAAAACACGTTTAGATGCTGCATTGAAAGCATCTGAAGCGGATCTGCATAAAATTCGTGATAAGGCAGCCGCATCTCTAGGTGAAGAAGAAGCACAAGTTTTCGATGCTCACTTAATGGTTGTAAATGACCCGGAAATGACTGATCAGATCAAACAAAATATTGCTGATAATTCTGTCAATGCTGAACAAGCGTTAAAAGATGTATCAGGTATGTATATTGAGATGTTTGATGCGATGGAAGACAATCCTTATATGCAAGAACGTGCTGCTGATATTCGCGATGTTTCTAAACGGATCTTAGCCCATTTATTAAATGTGACTTTACCTGATCCCTCGATGATCGATGAAGAAGTTGTGATTATCGCTCATGATTTGACTCCAAGTGATACAGCTCAGCTAGACCGTAATTATGTTAAGGCTTTTGTAACAGATATTGGCGGTCGGACTTCACACTCTGCGATTATGGCCCGTTCGTTGGAAATTCCTGCAATCGTAGGAACTAAAGAAGTTACTGATCTTGTTAAAGCAGGAGACATTGTTGCTGTTAACGGTATTGAAGGTACGGCTATTGTCAATGCGAGCGATGCTG
>DATGVB010000249.1:0-6882 GCA_035300805.1 Tetragenococcus sp.
TGGTTTTGGTCAGCGGCCAACGCTCTATTGGCTACAATATTTTTATTACTTTATTTGTCTGATCAGTTTTTTATTTGCCTTTGGTTTACTTAATTCGACCATCACGGTCTTAGTCCGTGACTATCATATCTTTTTGCAGTCGATTATTCGCTTATTGTTTTATGTATCCGGCCCGATCTGGAATATTGCAGATCGTAATTTGCCTGAGAATTTAGTCAAAATATTAAAGCTGAATCCGATTTATTACATTATCGAAGGCTTTCGTGATACTTTCTTAAGCCGGCAGTGGTTTTTTGAAAAGAATACTTATGGGGTTATTTTCTGGGGGATCACCTTTATGCTGCTGATTTTAGGCAGTCATCTGCATATGAAATTCAGGGCAAAATTTGTCGATTATATTTAAGTTTTAAGGAGATGGAAAAAGCATCTCCTTAACTTTTTTTAAAAAAGAAAATTTGTGATTGAAAATACAATAAAAGTATGGGAAAATCTGTAAGATAAAACTTTTTTAAGGATGGGATATGAGATGCGCTTATACCAAAAAATTATTGTAGGCGTGCTTGCTGTAATATCTTTGATCGTTGCAGCGGCTACAGTTTATGGTATGCAGGCAATAGATGACGCTAATAGCATGATGAATAATATTAGTAAAACTTTGAATCGAAAATCTTCCAAAAGAGAGCAGGCCGCAAGTATTGAAAATCGAGATCCTTTTTCAATTCTCTTATTAGGAGTCGATACGGGAGCTTTAGGCAGGACAGAAAAAGGACGTTCGGATAGTATGATGGTCGTAACTGTCAATCCGCAAAAAGAAGAAACGACGATCGTCAGCTTAGATCGTGATATTATGGCAGATATGCTAGATGATGGTCAGACTTTTGACAAGATGAATCATGCCTATGCTTATGGTGGTGAAGAACTGGCGATGGATGCCGCTGAAAAATTGCTTGATATCCCGATCGATCATTTTGTAACGATCAATATGCAGGGCTTGCGTGATCTGATCGATGCAGTGGGTGGAATTACAGTAAATAACAAAATTGCTTTTACTTTAGAAGGAGTTCGTGTTCCGAAAGGAAAAGTCAAGTTGAATGGCAAGAACGGTTTAGCCTATGCCCGTATGCGTAAACAAGATCCCGATGGAGATATTGGCCGTCAGAAAAGGCAGCGTGAGGTCCTGACTAAAATCGTTGAAAAAGTAATTAGCATGGATAGTGTAACTAATTACAAAAAAATCTTAAAAGCCGTTGAGAAAAACTCTCAGACCGATCTTACCTGGGACGATTTGCTTGATATTGCCAGTAACTATTACCCAGCTTTTGAAAAAGTCAACCAAGAACAATTACAGGGTCAAAGCCAGCTGATCAATGACATCTATTATCAGATTTTAGGTGAGAATGAGTTATTGACCGTTCAAAATAAACTTAAAAAACAGCTGAATTTACCAACAAGTGATACACTTAAAATTGATCCGCAAAATGAATATTCACAAAATGGACTGATTGCTAATCAATTTTATGATGACTCTGAAGGCGGTGAAGGACTTACTGGAGATACGAGTACTTCGGCTTCAGAAGGCACTGTTACAACGGAGACTGAAGATCAAAGCCAATATCAGTATCAAGAACAGCAGCCAGAACAACCGGCCGTCGAATCTCAAACTCCGACGGATGGTGTTGAAAACTACGGCTATTAATAAGATCTCTTCTGATGGGCCCATGAAAATGGGTCTATTTTTTTAGTGCTGTAATTGAGACTTATCCACACTAATTAATGAGAAAAAATGTTTCACAATTATTTTTCGGATTTTTAAATATAATTCGTTAATTTTCATGAATTGAAAAAAGATGAAAAAATTTACGTGAAACAAAAAGTATTTAAAATATCAAAATAAGATTATGAAATATTAAATATTTACTCAATTTAGTAATTATGCTTTTTTAATTATGCTTTTTTGGTAAAATGGTAAAAGAAGTCGAAATGGAAGGAAAGTCATCATGGCAAAGAAAAAGTTTCGTTTTAAAAATTTTTCAAATAAAAGTAGTGGGGGGGATAAAGCTTCAACCAACCGTTCGCATGTCCCTTTTCGTTTGAATATTCTGTTTGGTATCATTTTTATTTTATTTGTTGCCCTTATTATTCAAATGGGAAATCTGCAAATTGTTAATGGTGAAAAGATGCAAAAAAAGATCATGGCCTCTTCCGTTAGAACGGTTGCTGAAAGTACACCTAGAGGGATGATTTATGATTCTAAAGGACGGGCTTTGGTTGAAAATAATTCTGAAGCAGCAATTACTTTTACGCGAGGCTTAGATATGAAGGCTGAAGATTTGCTCGAACTTGCCCAAAAAGTAAATAAGTTGATCGATATCGAAGTAGACGAAAAACTGACGAGTCGTGATTTGAAAGACTATTGGCTGGCAGATGAAGACCACTTAAAAACAGCCCAGAAACGTTTGACAAAACAAAAAAAACAACTCGGCGATAGTGAACTCTATTCGGCTTTAGTAAAAAAAGTGAAGAAAAAAGAAATTGATTTTGATGATCAAGAGTTGAAAGTCGTAACGATTTTTACCCGTTTAAATGGGACTCAGGAACTGACGACTAATTTTATCAAAAATCAGGATGTCACGGATGATGAAATTGCTCGAATAGGCGAAAATTCTAAAAAGCTTCAGGGAATTTCTACTGGTATGGACTGGACGCGAGATATGGTGACCAATAATGATTCTCTCCAAAGTATCATCGGTAAGGTTTCGACTAGAGAGCAGGGTTTGCCGGCTGAACAGGTCGATGAATATCTGAAAAAAGGCTACTCCAGAAATGACCGGGTAGGAACAAGTTATCTTGAAAAAGAATATGAAAGTAATTTGCAAGGCAAGAAAGCTGAAAATGAGGTTACGATCAACCGTCAGGGAGAAATCGTAAAACAAACTGCGGTTGACAAGGGAGCTAAGGGCGATAATCTGAAACTGACCATTGATAGTAAGTTTCAGCGGAAAGTCGACAGTATCGTTAAATCAAATTATCAGAGTCTGATCGATAATGGCAACGCTGATTATTCACCTGGAGTTTATACCGTGGCGATGAATCCTAAAAATGGTGAAATCTTAGCCTTGAGTGGCTACTATCATGACCTCAAGAGTGGTGATCTTCAAGAAGATACGATCGGTGTATATACGAAAGCCTTTGTTCCCGGATCTGTGGTCAAAGCCGGAACACTGACTGCCGGCTGGAAAAATGGATCTATCAGTGGGAACCAGGTTTTATATGATCAGCCGATTTATTTACAAGGTTCTAGTGCAAAAGCTTCCATTTTTAACAAAAATGGTTCGGGTAACCAGTCTCTTTCTGCTCAGAAAGCTTTGGAATATTCTTCTAACTCTTACATGATGCAAGTCACTTTAAAGATGATGGGTATCAACTATTCCGGTGGAACGATCTCTATTCCCGGAGTTTCCAGTCAGAAAAAAGTTTATCAGCAATTACGCAAGTCCATGGGACAATATGGACTTGGTGTAAAAACAGGGATCGATCTGCCTAGTGAAGTGACAGGCATCAGTACGCCTGTTGACCAATTATCAGATGCCAATAATGATGCCGGTAAAATTCTGGACTTGTCTTTTGGTCAGTTTGATACCTATACACCGCTGCAATTAGCACAATATGTCTCGACTGTTGCCAATGATGGAAAAAGAGTAGAACCGCGTCTGGTCAAAGGAATCTATGATAATGACAGTGAAGGAAACTTAGGTAAAGAAAAGAAGAAAATCGCTACTAAAGAACTAAATAAGGTGGATATCTCTTCTACTAATATGAAAACTATTCAAAAAGGTTTTTATGATGTCGTTCATGGCAATGGAGCCTGGACAACTGGGACTGAACTGGCAAGTGCGAAAATGGATCTGGCAGCCAAAACCGGGACGGCTGAAACAGCAGTCTTTGATAATGGTAAACAAATTGATGTAGAAAGCTTGAATATGGTGAGTTACGGTCCTTATGAAGATCCTGAGATCGCAGTAGCCGTTGTGGTACCGCAGGTTTCTCAAGGAAATTCGCATTTAAAGATCAACCAGACGATCAGTAAGGAAATTATGAATGCCTATTACAATATGTACAAAAAGTAAACAGTTTTATTTAAAGGTTGGGTTTTTCCCCAGCCTTTTTGCTTGGTGTTTTTTGTGATACAATAACAAGGATCGGAGGAAGTGCGAGTGAAAGAACTAAAAGTAACTGGTCTATCTAAGACTTACGGTGAGAAGATTTTATTTGATGATATTTCTTTTATTGCCCATGAAAAAGATCGTATCGGTATGATTGGCGTTAATGGTACAGGCAAGTCAAGTTTATTGGCAGTCATTGCGGGTATTGATTCAGCGGATGGCGATCGACAGGCAGTTTTTTATCCTCATGAGGCATCGATTGGTTTTTTAACCCAAGAACCCGCTTTACCGAAAGAAAATACAGTTTTGGAAGCAGTTTTTCAAGGGAAAAATAAAAAAGTTCAGTTAGTGAAACACTATGAGAAAATATTATTGGAATTACAGGCAGATCCGCTCAATGAAGAGCTGCAATTAAAATATCAGAAGTTAGAAGAGAAAATGAATGAACAAGATGCCTGGCAGACCGACACGGATGCCAGAATCATCCTACAGAAATTAGGGATTCTTGATTTAAAGCAAAAAGTGAAAAGCTTGTCGGGTGGACAGCAAAAAAGGGTCGGTTTAGCTCAGGTTCTGATTGAAGCTCCTGATCTGCTTTTACTGGATGAACCCACAAACCATTTAGACTACGAAGCAATCGACTGGTTAGAAAGTTATTTAAAACAATACCAGGGAACTTTGATTATGGTGACTCATGATCGTTATTTTCTTGACCATGTAACTAATCGGATTTTTGAATTGTCTTTTGGTAAACTGTATGAATATCAGGGGAATTTCCAGAGTTACTTAGCACAAAAAGCCGAAAGACAAAGAATCGAAGTGGATCAGGAACAAAAACGCAAACAGCTTTATAAACAAGAATTAGCTTGGATGAGAGCTGGAGCTAAGGCGCGTAGCACCAAGCAGCAGGCGCGCATCGACCGTTTTTCAGACTTGCAGGAAAATCTGCATCAGGTTAAAAGAGATGGTCAGGTGACACTTGACTTTGCTACTCACAGGCTAGGTAAAAAAGTTCTGCAAATCAAAGAAGGTTCTTATCAAATCGAACAAAAAACGATCTTGAAAGATTTCAATTTATTGATCCAGGCGAGGGAACGACTGGGGATCACGGGTGAAAATGGTGCAGGTAAATCGACTTTACTGAATATCCTGGCTCAACGCCTGCCTTTAGATGAAGGTCGGCTGGATATCGGAGAAACAGTGCGGATCGCCTATTATACTCAGCAAAATGAAGCTATGGATGATGATGAGCGGATGATCCATTACTTGCAAGAAGCAGCTCAGGAAGTGACTCAGACAAGTGGTGAAGTGGCTAGTATTGCTGAAATGCTGGAACAATTTCTATTTCCTCGTGCTATGCACGGTACGAAGATCGGTAAACTTTCCGGTGGTGAGAAAAGGCGCTTGTTCTTATTAAAGCTGTTGATCGGTCAACCTAATGTTTTGTTGCTTGATGAACCGACCAACGATTTAGATATTGATACGCTGACCATTCTGGAAGATTACCTGCAGACTTTTCCCGGAGCTGTAGTTACGGTTTCTCATGACCGTTACTTTTTAGATAAAGTGGCTGAAAAGCTGCTGATTTTTAAAGGAAAGGGCCAAATCGATTCTTTCATGGGTTCCATCCAGGATTACCGCCAGCAAGAGCAAACAACAGCTGAAAAGCCGAAAGTAAAAAAAATAGCAGCAGCCACTACTAAGAAAAAGATGACTTATTTGGAGCAAAAGGAATGGCAATCAATTGAAGGAGAAATTGATCAGTTAGAAACGAAAGCTGATCAGTTAAAAGAAGAAATGAATCTGCACTCAGATGACTATACAAAATTACAAGAATTACAAGCTGAAGTAGATCAGCTGGAGACGGATTTGTTAGAAAAAATGGAACGTTGGGAATACTTGAGTGAACTTGTGTAAAGGAGTTGTGACAAATGGAACAGTCTTATTTAGCTATAGGTAAAAAGATTTTGGCAGAAGGTCACAAAAAGAGTGACCGTACTGGCGTGGGAACAAAAAGTATTTTTGGGGCACAGATGCGTTTTGATTTGAGCCAGGGATTTCCGCTTTTGACAACTAAGAAAGTACCATTTGGTTTAATCAAAAGTGAGCTGCTCTGGTTTTTAAAAGGGGACACGAACATCCGTTACTTGTTACAGCATAATAATCATATCTGGGACGAATGGGCTTTTGAGCGCTATGTCAGAAGTGCTGCTTACAAAGGACCTGATATGACTGATTTTGGCCGACGTTCTTTAGTTGATGAGGACTTTAAGCAGGTCTATCAAGCAGAAGCTAAGAAATTCTGTGAAAAGATTTTAGACGACGAAGATTTTGCTGAAAAATACGGTAATTTGGGTAAAGTCTATGGCTATCAATGGCGTCATTGGGAAACAAAAGAGGGGAAGACCATTGATCAAATCCAAAATGCCATTGATTTGATCAGGGACCATCCAGATTCTCGTCGTATTATTGTTTCTGCCTGGAATCCTGAAGACATCCCTGAAATGGCCTTGCCGCCTTGTCACACGATGTTTCAATTTTACGTTAATGATGGTAAATTAAGCTGTCAATTGTATCAAAGAAGTGCGGATCTGTTTTTAGGCGTTCCTTTTAATATTGCCAGCTATGCTTTACTGACTCATTTAATGGCCCATGAAACAGGTCTTGAGGTGGGCGACTTTGTTCATACTTTAGGTGATGCTCATCTGTATAATAATCA
>DATGVB010000250.1:0-2923 GCA_035300805.1 Tetragenococcus sp.
AATGCCGCCCATAATAGAAATGGCCACTCCATACTGCCCGCCGACACCAATTCCGGCAATAAAACGCATTACATATAAATAACCAATACTCTCAGTAAAGAAAATCATCCCAGTTGCAATGGAAAAAACTAAAATTGTCAGTTTAAAAACCGTAAATTTATTATAGCGATCAGCCAATACCCCAAAGAACAGACCGCCTGCCAGCATCCCTAAATTTGTGATTGTTGAGATCCAGCCTCCGGCAACCCCGCTCAAGCCGAGATGCGTGATGATCGAACCCAGCGTAAATGACAAAAACATCACATTTAAATCATCCAGACCTGAGGCAAAAATTGATGCAAACAGCGCCTTTTTATCATTTGTTTTTAAATTATTCATTTTTTTCTCCTTAATGTGTGCTCTCGTCACACTTTATTAATTTGCTTATTTTCTGAACAGATGATCTTCTGATGAAACTTATTTTATGCTGCTTTTAACTGTCTGATCTCCTCCTTTTTTATATAAAAAAATCAACAAGCTTTGTGCCTGCTGATTGCAATAAGAATGTATGACAGAAGTACCCTTATGAAGATACAGGGTAAACTCCTATTTATGACATTCTTCCATGCATCACAGTACACGATTAAAGAATTTTAAACAACTCAATTCTAGAAGACCTGCAAGTATTTGTCAAACTTTTTCTCTGAGAAGATTCAATCAATACATTAAAAGTCCCATTTTTTCTTTTGAAGGTCTCATCAGAAATTGCTATAATATAAGAGCAGGTGAGAAGTGCTGGTAACACTCTCACACATTGTTAAAGCAATGGCATTAGGGTAGCTATAAAGATTTAATCTTTATAGCTTTTTATTTTGTCTGCAATAGCTAACAACCAGTTAATAATTGTTAGAATTGCAACAATGTTTTGCAACATTATTTTTAAAGACTTAACTTTCCCTTTGCCATCGTGATTCATTGACAACGCCTTCTTTTCACCAATGTTGTTTTTTTGTTGGTGTTCAGTGGTGAAGGGTTGCCATAGCTTTAGCAAACTGCTCTTAAATTTGATTATACAAGCAAGTAGAGCAGAATTCACTCATACGACCGATCAGTTTTTTAGCAAAAATTTTAAAAAGTAAGTCAGCTGACTATTCCACTAAAAAACGCTGCAGCAACGAACACTTCTTTTTTCAACTATTCTTCTTTAAGAGTATCATAGGCCGCAATTGATTGATCGAAGCGATCAATTACATCATCATAAGAATACATCCCATCACTATTTTTCTTTGTTCCTTTTAACGAAAGATCATAAATCATTGGCGGGTTATCTAAATCAATAATTTGCATTTTTCTTAATTGATCCACTGAAAGATAGACCATTTTGAAGCTAATAAACTCCTGATCATTCTTATCTTTCCATTTTTCCATGACGACTTTGGAGCCGATCGGCGTGGCCTTTTCGATACTTTCAGGCAACTTATAACTTTCAAAATCAAGTGCTGCCAGAACACTGGCGATATTTGAATCATGTCCACATAAAAAGGTAAATTTTCGTGAATCATTGGCCAGTTCATTTTTAATTTCTTTTAAGAGTGGATTAGCAACATTAGTGGCTACACTGGGCGCTGTGAAGAGAACATCGCCATAGACATCTTTAATATGGGCAATATCTTCCCACTCTTTATCGGTCAAATTATTACCAAAAGCTGCTTTTTTAGCATCTGCTTCCTCATAATATTGCAAGATCAAGGCATCACTTGCCGTATTTGCCAGCTTTAAAGATCCCTCCATTGCAGGCTCTTCTTTTTCTTTAAGCAGAATTTTTAAATCATCGGTAGAAAATTCTGTGTATCCTTCTTCTTTACCTTTTTCTGAATCTTTTAAATCCAGCACTTCAGCAAGTAATTTATACTCCTTAGACAGATTTTTTCCAATTCCCTGCAGTCCTTCTTTGCCTCCCATCTCACCAATTTCTGCCAGAGCTTTCTTTTTGAATTGTTCATTCACAAAGGTAAGTTGCGGATTAAATACCGGATCCATTGTTCCTATATCTTCATGATACTCCACGTCAACATTGGCTACCGGCAAAAAACCACTCGAAAAATACTGAGCGGTTGCAACTGTCCGCTGCATAGAATTTGCGTAAAAACGAGTCTCTTTATCATCGGGCTGTTCATTTTCCTCCATCAGGTTCTTTTCAACTAAATATTTTCTAAAATATTGGCCCATCACAGTTTCTAGATTTCCTCCTAAAGAGGACAGTTCACTGGCATCACTGGACCAGTCGATCCATTTATGCGGCGTTAATTTGTATAAATCCGAGCCCTTGGTCGACAGCGGTGCACGAACATTATGACGGCTTAATATCACTGTTTCTTCTAATTCATAATCTTCGTCCTTAACAGCAGAGACCACTTTTTCTTTATCCTGAACATCTGTCGTTTGACTTTCCGTTGTAGATGATGAAGTTTTGCCGGCAGTTGTTGACGAAGAACAAGCCGACAACATCAATACAGCCGTAAAAACTACCGTTAAAAGTCTGCTGATGCTTGGATGGTTCGCTTTCTTCATTTTCAGTCCTCCTAATTTTTTCATCCGATAATTATTGATTTTTCCCCCTTTATGTTTTAAAACGCTTTCATAAAATAATAGAAACTACATATACCTATCTGCTTCGACTAAGATGTTCCTAATAACACTAGTATAACAAAACGGTTTTAATACAGCAATTATCTTGAAAATTAGCCAATCCTGATTTACAATTCAAGTGCAACAAATAGAATCTTTAAGCGATAAGCAAAGGCATTATGTGTTATTTTTCTTTCTTACTTTTTGATTACCTTATTAAGCTGGATAATCTTTAATTTGATTTTCTAAATGATCCAATTCAGTTTTAATTCTATAAACCACTGCTTACCCATTAATCAGCTTAACGAATTAAATA